>JAJPXL010000107.1:0-4881 GCA_021205455.1 Clostridiales bacterium | reverse complement strand
TCCGTGCCGGGGCCGCTGCGGAGGTTTACCGTGTCGTTGGCGGTGCCGTTGATGGGCCAGTCCCCATCGATCTGATAGGCCGCCGCTGCGCTTTCCTCCGCCTCTTTCGCCTGCTGCGCATCTATGTAGCTGTTTACAGACGAGACGCTGTAGGTTTTCTCGCCAACGCTTTCGCCGCCATACTGCACCCAGGTGGCAATCAGACCGTCGGCGATGGCCTGGGCGTAGGCCTCCAGGTTGGCGTCATAGAGGTCGTTGTCCTCCTCATTGGACATAAAGCCCATTTCCAGCAGCGTTGCGGGCATATTGGTGGCGCTGTTCACATAGTAATTTTTGGTGGTGGAGGTTTCCGTGCCGGAGGAGACGCCCCGCATCTTCTGAATACCGGCCAGCTGCAATTCCTCCAGAATGTTGGTGGCCAGGTCGTATTCCTCCTGGCTGTAGCGGGCCTCGATCCAGGCCTCCACGCCGCAGGCGGAGGGCTCCGAGGTCAGGATGTTTCGATGGATGGAGACAAACAGGTCCGCACCGGCGTTGTTGGCAATCCTGCACCGGTCAGCCAGGGAGACATATTCGTCCGTTTCCCGGGTCATCACCACGGTGACGCCGTAGACCTCCAGCTTCTCCTTCAGCAGCAGCGCCAGGTTCAGCACATCGGCGGATTCCTCCCTGCCGTCGTCGGTGATACAGCCGGGGTCGTTGCCGCCGTGACCGGGGTCGACGCAAACAATCAGGTCGTATTGGAGGATGGAAACCTCGGTCGCAACCTCCTCTGCCTCCGCTTCCGTTTCGGAAGAGGCATCTGCATCTGCCGCTCCGGCGGAGGCGTCTGCCGAGACCACCGTGGTGTCATCGTTGGAGTCGCTCTCACTTCCTCCAAGGGCGGAAAGAATACCGTTAGGAAGGAAAAAATCCACCACACAGAATCCCGCCAGGACAACCGCAATCAGAATCAGAAGCACTTTTTGGACTGTTTTCATCTCTCATCACATCCATTTCTTTCTGTCAGATGCTGCCGACAGCGCAGCGCTGGCGTCGGACTCACATTTTATCCGGCGCAGAGAAGCCCACCAGGTCAATGCTCAGCTCCAGCACCTTCAGCACCAGCTGCACCAGCAGAATCCAGCTGCCCTGCCGACGGGCGTCCGGCTCCTTCATAATATTGTGGTCCACATAGAAGGCGTTCAGCGCGTTGGACAGCTCATAAATATAGTGGCACAGCCGGTTGGGGGCGTTCTGGGTATAGGCGTCCTCAATGGCGTCCGGGAAGCGGGCCAGCGCCAGATACAGGTCCGTTTCCTTCTTGCTCTCCGGAGGGAGAATCGTCTCCGGCTGGGCATCCGGATTTGCAGCAAAGAACCTGGACAGGATGGATTTGATGCGCACCATGGTGTACATGATATAGGGGCCGGTATTCCCCTCGAAGGCGGTGAAGCGGTCCACATCGAACACATAGTCCTTGGAGGGCTGGTTGGACAGGTCGCCATACTTGATGGCGGCCAGGCCGACCTTGTTTGCAATCTCCTGCAGTTCCTCCTCCGTCAGGCTGGGGTTGGCCGCCTTGGATTTGGCATAGACCGCGTCGCTGACATCCTTCAGCAGGTACTCCAGCCGCAGAACGCCGCCCTCCCGGGTCTTGAAGGGCTTACCGTCCTTGCCGTTCATAGTGCCGAAGCCGATGAAGGTCAGCTCCGTCTTGTCCTTATCCACCAGGCCGGTCTTGTAGGCGCAGCGGAAGGTGCGGACGAAGTGCAGCTCCTGCCGCTTGTCCGTCAGGTAGATGATGCGGTCAGGGTGATAGTCCTGCTGGCGCTGGATAATGGTGGCCAGGTCAGTCGTCTCATACTGCACCGCGCCGTCCGACTTCAGAATCATGCAGGGGGGAATCTCCCGGGTGTCGCCCTCCTCCTGCACGTCCACCACCAGCGCGCCGTCGCTGAGGTAGGCGTAGCCGTCCGCCTTCATCCGTTCCACCATGGCGGGGATGTAGGGCTGCGCGTCGCTTTCGCCCTTCCACAGGTCAAAATGGACGTCCAGCTTGTCGTAGTTTTTCTTCAGGTCGGCCACGGACACATTGATGATATGCTGCCACAGGGCGCGATAGCCGGGGCGGCCGGCCTGCAGCTCCGCCGTGGCCTGCTGGGCGGCCTCCTTGTAGGCCGGGTCGGATTTGGACTTGCCGGAGGCGCAGGGATAAATCTCCTCCAAGTCGGAGATGGTGAAGGGGGGCTCCTCCGGATAGGGGCCGGAATACGCCTCGTCAAAGTAGGGAAGCTCCGGCTGGCGGCAGCGCAGCTCGGTGATAATCTGACCCATTTGCAGGCCCCAGTCGCCCAGATGAACGTCCCCGATAACGGTGTGCCCCTGGAAGCGGGCGATGCGCTTGATGGCCTCGCCGATGATGGCGGAGCGCAGGTGACCGACGTGCAGCGGCTTTGCCACGTTTGCGCCGCCGTAGTCCACGATGATGGTTTTAGGATGCTCTGTCACGGGTACGCCGCAGCGGTCGTCGCTCCGCATCTCGTTCATCAGCCCGGCCAGGTAGGCCGGGGCCACATCCATATTGATAAAACCGGGGCGCACCATCTCGACCTTTTCAAACATCGGCTCGGCGGACAGGATGTCCGTCACCTTCTGCGCAATCTGGAAGGGGGGCTGATGGTAAAGCTTTGCACCCGCCATAGCGCCGTTGCACTGGTACTGGCACAGATCCGGCCGGTTCGACTGGGCGCACTTGCCCAGCGCAGGGTCGAATCCGGCAATCTCAAACGCCTCAGAAACAACGGCGGTTATCTGGTCAACTAATTTCTCCATATCGTGCCTCACTGCTCTTTCCAAAAATCATATCAAACCTTAGTATACCGTATTCAAAAAGTTCTGTCAATGGTTTTCCTTTGTCCGAACGAAGGGGGGGATTTTACCGCCTATAGTGCGTCCGGTTATATCTTCAGGCTATAACCGGATATTCTTTTTCTGTATTGGCTGAAAATGATTTGCCATGTTAAGATATTATTTAAAGATAACGACGAAAGGGGCGGCTTGCATGGAGCGGGGAATCGAGACAAAATGTATCTACGGGGACGGCGCGACGCCGGAAGGGGAGCAGACCGGTTCCATCAGCTTCCCCATCTATCAGACCGCCACCTTTGCCCATCCCGCTGTGGGGCAGAGCACCGGCTTTGATTACAGCCGCCTGCAAAACCCCACCCGGCAGCAGCTGGAGCAGGTGGTGGCCTCCCTGGAGGGCGGGACAGATGCCCTGGCTTTCTCCAGCGGGATGGCTGCATTGACCGCGCTGATGGAGCTGTTCCGTCCGGGGGACCACATCATCACAGACGCCGACCTGTATGGGGGAAGCATCCGCCTGTTCCGCTCCATCAGTGAGAAGAACGGCATTGCGTTCAGCCAGATCGACTGCACCAGGGAAGCCGTGGAACCCCATATCCGGGAGAACACCAGGGCGATCCTGATTGAAACCCCTACCAACCCCATGATGAACGTGATCGATATTCGGAAGATGGCGGAGGCGGCGAAGCGTTATGGCCTGCTGCTGATTGTGGACAACACCTTCCTGTCCCCTTATTTTCAGAAGCCGCTGACGCTGGGGGCGGATATCGTGATTCAAAGCGGCACGAAGTTCCTGGGGGGACACAACGACACGCTGGCCGGTTTCCTGGTGACGGGGTCGGCAGAGCTGTCCGAGCGGCTCCGCTTTATCCTCAAAACCGTTGGCTCCGGCCTGGCGCCCTTTGACAGCTGGCTGATGCTCCGCGGCATCAAGACCCTGCCCATCCGCATGGAGCGCGCCCAGGAGAACGCCCAGGCAATCGTGTCCTTCCTGCTGGGAGAGGAGCGGGTGCGGAAGGTTTACTATCCCGGCATCCCCGGCACGCTGGCCTATGAGGTATGCCGCAGGCAGGCCAGCGGCTTCGGCAGCATGATCACCTTTGAGGTGGAAAGCCGGGAGCTGGCCGTCCACATTCTGAGGAGCACAAAGCTGATTCCCTTTGCGGAGAGCCTGGGCGGCGTGGAGACGCTGCTGACCTACCCCACCACCCAGACCCATGCCGATGTGCCGGAGGATGTGCAGCGCAGGAACGGCATCACCGACCGGGTGCTGCGCCTGTCGGTGGGCATTGAGACGAAAGAGGACCTGATTCAGGACCTGAAGCAGGCGATGGACTCCTTTGTGGCTTCGCCCTGACAGGAGCGCGCGGCTGCGCGGAAATACGGAACGAAACATGATTGAGGAGGAATCCCCATGCTGCAAATTGATTCACCGGAGCGGGCCAAACTGCTGCTTTCCGGCAGCTTCGGCCTGGAAAAGGAGAGCCTGCGGGTTGACGGCAGCGGCTTCCTGGCCCACACGCCCCACCCCTTTCCGGATAACCCAAACATTGTCCGGGATTTTTGCGAGAACCAGACGGAGATTAACACCTCCGTCCAGCCCAGCGCCCATGCGGCGGTGGCGGAGCTGGAGCGCCATACCCGGACGATTCAGCGGACGCTGGCCGCTCAGTCCCCAAGGGAGTACCTGTGGCCCTTTTCCAACCCGCCCTACATCCGCAACGAGCAGGACATTCCCATAGCCCAGTTCGCGGGGCCGCAGTCGGAAAAGACCGTTTACCGGAACTACCTCGCCAAGCGGTATGGGCGCTACAAGATGACCCTGTCCGGTATCCATGTCAACTATTCCTTCCATCCGGAGCTGCTGCGCCGGGATTTCCAGCGCAGCGGTCAGGCAAGCTATATCGCCTACAAGAATGACATCTACCTGACCCTGGCGAAGCGGGTCACGGCCTACGGCTGGATTCTGACAGCCATCACCGCCGCCAGCCCGCTGCTGGACAGCTCCTATGTAGAGAAGGAGCGGTTTGACGG
>JAJPXL010000007.1 GCA_021205455.1 Clostridiales bacterium | reverse complement strand
TTTCATGCCTCTATTTTACCATATCTTCCCCGAATTTTAAATGCTGTTGCCCTGACAGGAAGCGGACAAATCCATCCCTCCGGACGGGAAAAAGGAGTGGAAAAGCCGGCGTCCACCTGTTATAATAGGGTATCATCATCCATCTGCAGGGCAGGGGCAGGCGCTCCGGTCCGGGCGGGAAAGGAGTGCATAGCGGATGAAGCCGGATAAAAAGCGCTGGTACCACAACGCCTCCCGCATCTTTGCCGTGGTGTGCGGCATTTTGACGGTGCTGCTGGTGCTGGGCGTGTGGTTCTGCATTCAGGACTGGCAGGAGGCCCTGGCCGCCGGGGAGGACTATGCCCTGGCCTATATGCTGACCCAGGGGGTGGCCGTGTGCGGTATCCCGGCGGCGATCTCCGGGGTGCTGGCGGTGCGGTTTCGGAATAAGGCTCTGTAGGGGGCGGCTTCGGAGGGGCGCGCCCCCGACGATAACGGCCCCGCTTCCGCGCCGAATCCTTATCCGAGGAGGGCCTCTGCGTCACCGGCCCCATCCTGCGCCTTCACCGGTTTGCCCGGCGAAGGATTTTTTCAGGCGGAGGACAGAAACCGCAGAATGGGAAAGATTTCCCTGTCCGTAACAAATTGTTTTTATTTCTTTCAGCTACATTTCAAGTTTGGCCTTTATGATAGCGGCAGCAACGGGGCAACGGCCCCGCGCTGACCCAGATATCATTCCCATGTTCATGCACCCACGATGCAGAAAGGAGTCCATTCATAATGAAAGTACTGAAACGCTTTACCGCCCTGTTTTGCGCCCTGGCGCTGGCCCTGTCCCTGGCCGCCTGCGGCAGCTCAGATGCCAGCCAGTCCGCCACTGAGGAGGCGTCCTCCTCCCAGACCGAGGCGGAGTCTGACCAGGATTACAGCGGCAGCACCGTGACCGGCCAGGTCACCGCCATCGACGGTGCCACCGTCACCCTTCAGCTGGGCGAGCTGACCGAATCCGAGGGCTTCGGCGGCGGTGAAATGCCCAACGGCGAGGGCGGCGGCGAGATGCCCAGCGGCGACGCCGACGGCAGCGGCACCATGCCGGAGATGCCAGACGGTGAGATGCCCAGCGGCGACTTCGACGGCAGCGGCACCGTTCCGGAGATGCCCGACGGGGAAAGCGGCGACTTCGACGGCGAGATGCCTAGCGGCGGCATGGGCAGCAGCTTTACCGCCGGGGAGGACACCCTGGCGGTGGACCTGACCGATGTGACAATTTCCCTGTCCGACGGGTCGGAGGGCAGCGCCTCCGACCTGGCGGTGGACGACATCCTCCAAATCACCTTTGACGAGGACGGCGCGATCTCCTCCGTCACTGTGGTGACGGTGACCGGCGGCGAAGGCGGCGGCGTGGTCTCCGAGGCCGGTTCTAACTTCGGCGGCTCCTCTGAGGTGGACCAGGGCACCGCCGCCACCACCCTGGACGCGGACGGGGACTACTCCGGCGAGACCTATACCTCCACCGGCGACGATGAGAACGCCCTGCGGGTGGACGGGGCCGCCGTCACCCTGGACGGTATCACGGTGGACAAGTCCGCCGGTTCCAGCTCTGACCCGGAGACCGGAGACTTCTACGGCATGAACGCCGCCCTGCTGGCCACGGACGGGGCGAACGTGACCATCACCAACGCCACCATCACCTCCTCCGCCCAGAACGGCAACGGCGTGTTCAGCTATGGCGAGGGCACCGTGGTGACCATCTCCGACTCCACCATCACCACCACCGCCGACAACTCCGGCGGCATTCAGACCACCGGCGGCGGCACCACCATCGCCTCCAACCTGACGGTGGAGACCTCCGGCAGCTCCGCCGCCGCCATCCGCTCCGACCGGGGCGGCGGCACGGTGACTGTGGACGGCGGCACCTACACCACCAACGGCTACAATTCCCCTGCCGTCTACTCCACCGCCGACATCACCGTGGCCAACGCCACCCTGACTGCCAACAACTCCGAGGCACTGGTCATCGAGGGGGCCAACTCCATCGCCCTGACCGACTGCGACGTGACCGGCAACATGAGCGACACCGAGGGCACCAGCTCAGATGAGAACGTCCACAACGTGATGATTTACCAGTCCATGTCCGGCGATGCCGACGTGGGCACCTCCACCTTCTCCATGACCGGGGGCGGCCTGACCAGCAACAACGGCGACCTGATTTACGTCACCAACACCCACTGCATCCTGACCCTGTCCGACGTGGACATCGTGAACAATGAGGAGGACGGCTACCTCCTGCTGGTGGCGGGGAACAGCGGCAGCCGGGGCTGGGGCAGCGCAGGCTCCAACGGCGCTCAGGTGGAGTTCACCGCCGACAGCCAGACCCTGGAGGGGGATATTGCGGTGGACACCATCTCCACCCTGGACATCACCCTGACGAACAGCTCCACCCTGACCGGCACCATCAATATCGTGGAAAACGATGAGGGCGGTTCCGCCGTGGAGGACAACGCCGTCGTCACCATTGACGAGGGCTGCACCTGGACCCTGACCGGAGACTGCACCATCACCAGCCTGACGAACAACGGCACCATCAACTATAACGGCTACACCATCACCCTGGCCGACGGCACCGTCCTCAGCGAATAAGGAGCGTTCGTGCCTCGCCTGTGATGGCCTGGTACGATTGCCACCCGTTCCGCCTTTGGCGGAACGGGTGGCAATTTTGCTGTCGCGTGACTGCGAACCTCTGATGCTCTGCCACGGGCCGGCTGCTGCCACTGGGGGAACAATAGGGGCGCACGGAGCGCGCCCGCCCCCGTCGGGCAGGGACAGGACCGCTATTGGCAAACCACTATTTACAATTCGTTTACGATTCAAATATTGACCTTTCCTCCGGAATGCGCTATCATTATGTCATCGAAAACCTCTGTCTGGTAGAGGAAAGGAGACTTTCAACCATGCGTAACTTTTTGGATAGAATCGGTTCGGCGTTGCGCAAGTTTATGTATGGCTGCTATGGCTCTGACCAGTTCAATCTGTGCCTGATGGTGATTTGCCTGGTGCTGTGGCTGTTGAGCGCTCTGATTCAGGTGTCGGTGGTGCAGACCATCCTAGGCGTTCTGAGCTATGCGGCAATTATCTACGCAATCTATCGTATGATGAGCAGGAACTATGACAGCCGCCGGAAGGAGAACGACTGGTTCCTGGAAAAGACCGGCCCCATCACCAAGTCCTTCAAGCGGATGCGCCGTCAGATGGGCGATAAAGACTATAAGTACTTCAAGTGCCCCAGCTGCGGTCAGACCCTTCGGGTGCCCAAGGGCAAGGGGAAAATTCATGTGACGTGCCGGAACTGCGGCACCAGCTTCCAGCAAAAGACATAAGGGACCCCTGAAACAGCTTTCGGAAACGGCCTCTCCCGTCCGAAGCTGTTTTCTTTCTTTGCGGGCGGTACCGGCTTTCCTTGACAAACCTGGGAAAGGCTTTTATAATAAAGGAAACCGGAACGCAGCGGGAGAAACGGGGCGTGGATATGGTCGAGCGAACCACAATCGAACAGTTCATCCATTCCGTAGGGGAGTTTGGCCGGTTCCAGGACAGGGTTCCCCTGCGGCTGTCCCAGGGGGAGCCGTTCGTGCTGAACTATCTGTACAATCAGCGCTCCGCCCAGCCCAGCCAAATCAGCGTGGCCATGCAGGTGTCCACCGCCCGCATCACCACCATTTTGAACGGCCTGGAGAGGCGGGGGCTGGTGGCGCGTCAGGCCGATGAGGCGGATCACCGGAGGGTCAACGTCTGCCTGACGGAGCAGGGGCGCGCCTATGTCGTCCAGAGCCGGGAGGAGATGATGGAGGTCCTCTCCGAGGTGCTGACCCGCCTGGGGCCGGAGGATACGGCGGAGCTGCTCCGCATCCTGGACCGGCTGACGGGGATCTGCGACCAGCTTCTCCCCAAAAAGTGACCCGGTCGGGTCCCGCGGTTCCATTTCCCGGGAAACCCCGCCGGAACGTTATCCGCACCGCCGCACACGGAAACCAGATTTGTATCATGTTCAACTGGAGGATTGCGCTGTGAAGGAACAGAACAAACAGCGCGGCCGCGTCATTGCCGTCTGTGCCGCCGTCATTGCGCTGAGCCGGTTTCTGCTGTACCTGGGTACCAGGACGCTGGAAACGGAGCTGAAAAGCATTTTTGTCCACCCCTTCCAGAAGGAGTGACGGAAAGGCCCGCCGGGCTGCCGCACATCATCGCCGTGCGGCGGCCCGGTGTTTTGCTTCCCCTGCGGGCGGCCCCGCCCCGATAAAATGCCATGGGGCGCTTTACCTTTTGGGAAAATCAGTGTATAATGGCTTCACGATGGACGGCCCTCTAGTCAGCTTCGCTGACAGGCAACGTCATGAACTGACTGGCCCGGTTTCCTTAGATGAAGTTTGATGTAAGAGCAACGTTCTTTCCCTCCGGGGGCCCCATTTCTCGCGCCGCCGAGAAATGGGGGAAAGAGGGCGGCT
>JAJPXL010000161.1 GCA_021205455.1 Clostridiales bacterium | reverse complement strand
CCGCCGCCAGCCCGCTGCTGGACAGCTCCTATGTAGAGAAGGAGCGGTTTGACGGCGACGTGTTCCAGGGCCTGGCGTCGGTGCGGGGCAGCGAGCTGGGGTACTGGAACGCCTTCGCCCCGGTGTTTGATTACGGCAGCCTGCCTGCCTATGTGGAGAGCATTCGGGACTATGTGCGCCGGGGCTGGCTTCGGGCCCCCTCGGAGCTGTACTATCCTGTTCGGCTGAAGCCAGCCGGGCCGAACCGGCTGGACGCGCTGGAGAACGGCGGCGTCAACCATATCGAGCTGCGGATGTTCGACCTGAACCCCCTGACCTCTGCCGGCATTGAGGAGCGGGATGTGGACTTCGCCCAGCTGCTGCTCTGCTGGCTGGCTGCCACACCCGACCAGCCGTTCACTGACCGGGACCAGGTACAGGCTGTTCAGAACTTCAAAAACGCCGCCCACTATGACCTGAAAACAGTGAATCTGATGCTGCCGGACGGCCGCGCCTATCCCGTGGCCCAGGCGGCCCGGAAGGTGATTGCGCTGATGCGGGACTTCTACCGGGACTATCCCGCCCAGGTGCAGCAGGTGCTGGACTTTGAGGATGCCAAATTCATCGACGGGGAGAACCGCTACGCCTGGAGGATTCGCAGGGAGTTCTCCGGCGGCTTCGTCCGCAAGGGGCTCGCCCTGGCAAAGCGGCAGCAGGAGGAAGCCAATGTGTGAGCTGTTCGGCGTCAGCGCCGCAGTACCCATTCCGGTGAACGGGCTGCTGAAAGAATTCTTCTCCCACAGCACAGAGCATCCCCACGGGTGGGGGATCGCCACCTTTCACGGCAATTCCGCCTCGGTGGAGAAGGAGCCGGTGCCCGCTTTTCGCAGCAGCTATCTGAAGGCCCGCCTGAGCCATCCCCTGGAGACGGATGGGATGATTGCCCATATCCGCCTGGCGACCGTAGGCACGATGGACTATGAGAACTGCCACCCCTTTGTCCAGCGGGATTGCTTCCACCGCTGCTGGACCCTGGCCCACAACGGCACCATGTTCCACTGTCCGGCCATCGACCCGTACCAGTATGTGCAGGAGGGCCGCACCGACAGCGAGCGCATCCTCTGCTGCCTCATCGACCGGCTGAACCGCGCGGCTATGACGGCGGGGCGGGAGCTGACGGCAGAGGAGCGGTTCCGCTTTTTGGACGGGTTTGTCTGTGAGATGACCCCGGGCAATAAAATGAACTTCCTCCTCTATGACGGAGAACTGCTGTACGTCCACACGAATTACGCCAACTCCCTCTATACAGCCGGTCTGCCCGGTGGAACGCTGTTTGCCACTACACCTCTGGGCCGATACCGCTGGACGCCGGCCCCGTTCACCACGCTGTGCGCCTATCGGGCGGGGCAGCTGGCGTACGCCGGGACAAACTACGGCAACGAGTATATCGACAATGAAGCGGATACTCACTTCCTCTTTCTGGACTTCGCCGCCCTGTGAGGGCGCTGAAAAACGGCTGGACAGCGTTTGTCCAGCCGTTTTTCAGAGGCGCACCGCGTTATGAGGGGTAGCCAAAGGCTTCGTAATCCTCTCTGGTGAACCGGTGATAGATGATGTGGCAGTCCTCCACCGTCAGGCAATAGCGGTAGTCATTGGGGACGCCGTCCTCAAAGTAGACCAGGTAGTCAAAGTCGTCGATTTCCATCTTCCTGACCCGCACCCGGTCCGAGTGAGCGTAAAAGACCGCCAAAACCTCCTCCAGCGTGCAGCCGTGCCGCCCGATGACCGAGATGAACTGCACCAAAAAGTCGTTCTCATCGATGTGGTCATGGACGTACCGAGTCCCCTCCGCCGGAATCGTCAGGCAGAAGCGCCCGTCCCGGGCGGCAATGCCCAGCCTGCCAAGGCGCGGCTCCGCAGACGCTGCAAAATCTTGCAGCGTCTGGGTCATCTGGGGTACGTCGTAATCTGTCCCCAGCAGCTTGTTCAGCGCCGACAGGGGATAGTAGAGGTGGAAGGCCTCCTCCTGGTACCCCATCTTGATTTGCGCTTCCTTCACCATCTCTGTCACAGCCTGTTCCAGCCGTTCATATGCTTCCATGCTACAGGTTCCTTTCTGTTGGCCGCGCTTTGCGCAGCCGCTTCCGGTTAGAACCATCTTACCACGTTCCGGCGGGGAACGCAAGTCCTGGAGAATTTCGCAGGAATTTTGAAATTTCCCTTGCATTTTCCGGGAACTGTGCTATAATCGTCTTAACTACACGAAACGAGGCGCGAAGATGAACGACTCTATTCGCACAACCTATTTCTCCTTTACCGAGAGCTGGACCCGATTTATTGGTTCCGGCTATTTTGCGTGGGGAAAATTGGATAGCTGCGGGACAAGAGCGGGCACTGGTGTGCGCCCTGTGATGGGGTAGCGCGCAAGGCATTTTAAGAACCAAGTCGCATCAGGCTCATTGTCGCGAGGCAATGGGCCGTTTCTTTTTGCCAATTTTAAATTTTATGAGTAAGGGAGAACAGAATCATGGTAGTCATTTTAAAACCGGGTACAAGTCAGAACGAAATCCGAAAGCTGGTGGCCAAATTTGAGGCAATGGACCTGCAGGTGGGAGTCACCAACGGCGTGGACTGCTCCATCCTGGGCCTGGTGGGGGACACCACCAAGGTGGACGCGGACAAAATCCTTCTGAACGAGTGCGTAGAGCGGGTCACCCGCATCAGCGAGCCCTACAAGAAGGCCAACCGGAAGTTCCACCCGGAGGACACGATAGTGAATGTGGACGGCGTCCCCGTGGGCGGCAACAACTTCACGGTCATCGCAGGCCCCTGCTCAGTGGAGAGCGAGGAGCAGATCATCGAGGTAGCCAAGCGCGTTCAGGAGCAGGGGGCCACCATGCTGCGGGGCGGGGCCTTCAAGCCCCGCACCAGCCCCTACTCCTTCCAGGGCCTGGGCACCGAGGGCCTCGACCTGCTGCTGGCGGCCAAGGCGGAGACGGGCCTTCCCATTGTGACGGAAATCATGGCCCCCCGGTACTGCGACCTGTTCGAGCAGAAGGTGGATTTGGTGCAGGTCGGCGCGCGGAATATGCAGAACTTCGAGCTGCTGAAGGAGGTGGGCAAGATGTCCAAGCCCGTCCTCCTGAAGCGGGGGCTGGCCAACACCTATGAGGAGTGGATCATGTCCGCTGAGTATATCATGAGCGAGGGCAATGAAAACGTCATCCTCTGCGAGCGGGGCATCCGCACCTTTGAGCGGTACACCCGCAACACGCTGGACGTGTCCGCCGTCCCCTCCATCAAGCGGATGTGCCACCTGCCCATCCTCATCGACCCCTCCCACTCCGGCGGCTACAGCTGGCTGGTGGAACCGCTGTCCCTGTCCGGCGTGGCGGCCGGAGCCGACGGCCTCATCATCGAGGTACACAACGACCCCGCCCATGCCCTCTGCGATGGGCAGCAGTCCCTGACCCCGCCCCAGTTCGGCAACCTGATGGGGAAAGTGGAAAAAATGGTTGACCTGATGGGGAAGACCGTTGTAAAATAAAAAGAACGATTGTGGTGTTTGGCACATGGGAGGAACTGGCCGATGGAACGGGTTTTTGTGAACTTGCCGGGAAAAGAATACGAGATTTTAATTGAACGGGGCATTTTGGACCAGGCAGGGAAGCGGATGCGCACGGCGCTGCTCCGCCGGGGGCGCGCCGCCGTGGTCACGGACTCCAACGTGGGGCCGCTGTACGCGGACCGGGTGGAGAAGAGCCTGACTGATGCAGGCTTCACCGTGAAGGTGCTGACCGTCCCGGCGGGGGAGACCTCCAAGAGCGCCAAGATGCTTTCCTGGCTGTGGGAGGAGTTTATGGCCTTCGGCCTGACCCGGGCCGACTGCGTGGTGGCTCTGGGCGGCGGCGTGGTAGGCGACCTGGCGGGCTTTGCCGCCGCCAGCATCCTGCGGGGGGTGGACTTCGTCCAAATCCCCACCACCCTGCTGGCCCAGGTGGACTCCTCCGTAGGCGGCAAGGTGGCCATCGACCTGGAGGCGGGCAAGAACCTGGCCGGGGCCTTCTGGCAGCCCCGGCTGGTGCTGATGGACCCGGATGTGCTGGACACCCTCTCTGACCGCATCTTCTCCGATGGCATGGCGGAGGTCATCAAGTACGGCTGCATCTATCGGGCGGACTTCTTCTACGCCCTGGACGCCATGGGCAATCGGGCGGGGGTCATGGCGCAAATCGAGAGCGTCCTGCGCACCTGCTGCGCCATCAAGGCCGAGTGCGTGGTGGAGGACGAGCTGGATAAGGGCCTGCGGATGATTCTGAACTTTGGCCACACCCTGGGCCACGCCTACGAGAAGGCGTATCACTACGAAACCTACACCCACGGCCAGGCGGTGGCCGCCGGAATGTGCCGGGCGGCGGAGCTGGGGGTGAAGCTGGGCTACACCCCGGCGGAGATCCCCGGCCAAATCACCCAAATCGTGCAGAAGTTTGGCTTGCCCGACCGCATCGCCTGCACCATGGAGGACTATCAGGCCGCCATCGGCCCGGACAAGAAGGGCCAGGGGGACAGCATCCGCCTGATCGTCCTGCCGGAGCTGGGCAGGGCCCAGGCGGTGAAGCTGGAGAAATCCGCCCTCTTTGACCTGATTGAGGTGTAAGCCATGAATTTGTATCTGGAGCCGGGGAAGCTGACCGGCACGCTGACCCCGCCTCCTTCCAAGAGCCAGGCCCACCGGCTGATCATCGCCGCGTCCCTGGCTCAGGGGGTCAGCCATTTGACCAACGTGGCCGTCAGCGAGGACATTCAGGCCACCCTGGGCTGCATGGCGGCGCTGGGGGCGGAGATTCGGCAGAACGGCGGTGAAATTCGGGGCGTCGCGCCTCACAGCGCAGCGGCGCTGCCGAAGCTGGACTGCGGCGAATCCGGCTCGACCCTGCGCTTCCTGATTCCGGTGGCGCTGGCCCTCACCGGCGGGGGGCGGTTCTTCGGCCGCGGGCGGCTGCTGGAGCGGCCTATGAAGCCCTATGAGGAGTTGTTTCAGGAAAAGGGCGTCCGTTATGAACACGGCCCAGACTGCATCACCGTAGAAGGGACGCTAACCCCCGGCGTGTACCGCCTGCCGGGGAACGTCTCCAGCCAGTTCATCACGGGGCTGCTCTACGCCCTGCCCCTGCTGGAGGGGGACAGCGCCCTGGAGCTGACCACCGAGCTGCAATCCAGCGGCTATGTGGATATGACGCTGGATGCCCTGGCCCGGTTCGGTGTAACGGTGGAGCGGACGGCTGCGGGCTGGCACATTCCCGGCGGCCAGCAGTATGCTCCCTGTGACTGCGCTGTGGAGAGCGACTACTCCCAGGCCGCCAACTTCCTGGTGGCGAACAGCCTGGGGGCGTCGATTCAGCTGGAAGGGCTGAACCCGAACTCCACCCAAGGCGACCGGGTGATTCTGGACTATGTGCGCCGGCTGGACGGGCCGGGAGAGGTGACGCTGGATGTCAGCCAGTGCCCCGACCTGGTGCCGCCCCTGGCACTGCGGGCAGCCCTCCGGGAGGGGGAAGTGACCCATATCGTGGGGGCGGCCCGGCTCCGCATGAAGGAGAGCGACCGGCTGGACACCGTCACCATCGAGCTGAACAACCTGGGCGGCCATGTGACCCAGGGGCCGGACAGCCTGACCATTCAGGGCCGAAGCTACCTGTACGGCGGCGTGACGGACAGCCACAATGACCATCGCATCGCCATGATGCTGGGGATAGCCGCCACACGCTGCCTGGACGCCGTCACCGTCTGCGGGGCGGAGTGCGTAGCCAAGTCTTACCCTAACTTCTGGGAGGACTACAAAAGGCTGGGCGGCGTTGTCCGTCAACGCTGAAATCGGGAGGAACCACGATGAAACACACCATATTTGGCGAGAGCCACGGCCCGGCTATCGGCGTGACGATGTCCGGCGTTCCGGCGGGGATTGAGCTGGACATGGAGGAGATCGCCTTTGAACTGGCGCGCCGTGCACCGGGGAAAAGCCCCCTGTCCACGGCCCGGAAAGAGGCAGACGTGCCGGAGATCCTCTCCGGAATGTTCGAGGGGAAGACCACCGGCACGCCCCTCTGCGCCGTTATCCGGAACACGGACCAGCGCTCCAAGGACTATAGCAAGCTGCAATACCTGCCCCGTCCCGGCCATGCCGACTACACCGGCTTCCTGCGCTACGACGGCTGCAACGACTATCGGGGCGGCGGACACTTCTCCGGGCGGCTGACGGCCCCCCTGGTCTTTGCCGGTGCGGTGGCGAAGCAGATTCTGGCCCAGGAGGGCATCGCCATCGGCGCCCACATCCGCTCCATCGCCGACGTGGAGGATCTGCCCCTGGAGAACGCCGGTGAGCCGCTGAGCCGGGCGCTGCTCCGTCAGGTGGCGGAGAAGCCCTTCCCCGTGCTGGACGACAGCCGGGGCGAGGCCATGCAGCAGGCGATTTTGCAGGCCAAGGCGGAGCAGGACAGCGTGGGCGGCATCATCGAGTGCGCCGTGCTGGGCCTGCCTCCCGGAGTGGGTTCCCCGGACTATGGGGAGAATTTGGAGGGCATCTTCGCCCAGCACCTGTTTGCCGTCCCGGCCGTGAAGGGCGTCGCCTTCGGCGCGGGCTTCGGCATGGCCTCCATGCGGGGCAGCGAGTGCAACGACCCCATCCGCATCGCCCGGGGCAATATTTACACCCTGGGGAACGTAAACGGCGGCGTGAACGGCGGCATCACCAACGGTATGCCGGTGGTGTTCTCCGCAGCCATCCGCCCCACCCCCTCCATCGCCCAGGAGCAGGACACCATTGACCTGGAAAAGATGGAGAACGCCAAGCTGACCATAGAGGGGCGGCACGACCCCTGCATCTGCCACCGGGCGGTGCCGGTCATCGAGGCGGCGGCGGCGCTGGCCACCTGTGAGCTGTTGGGAATTTAAACTAGGAGGGAGCCCCATGTCAGAACTGGACGAACTGCGCAAAGAGATAGACGCCATCGACCGGCAGATTGTGCCGCTGTATGAGCAGCGGATGCGGGTCAGCCGGCAGGTGGGGGAGTACAAGCTGAAGAACGACAAGGCCATCCTGGATCCCGGGCGGGAGCAGGAGGTACTGACTGCCAAGGCTGCCCTGGTGGAGGACAAGGAGCTGCGGCCCTACGTCGTCGCCCTGTATGAACAGATTATGGCCCAGAGCCGGATGATTCAGACCAAGCTGCTGGGAGGCTGGAATCCGGCCAAGGAGCGGGCCTATAAGGAGTACCACGATGCGGTGAACACGGTGGGCTGGCATCCGGAAACCGACCGGGTCATCTTCCAGGGCAAGCCCGGAGCCTACGGCGAAGAGGCCACCATCCAGTATTTTGGCCCAAACTGTGACCGCACCAGCGCCCGCAGCTTTGAAGGGGTTTTCATTGCCATCCGGGAGGGGCTGGGGGGCTACGGCGTGGTGCCCATTGAGAACAGCTCCACCGGCTCCATCAACGATGTATATGACCTCCTGGCGAAGTACGGATGCTACATCGTCGGGGAAACCACCGTCCATGTGGAGCACTGCCTGCTGGCACCCCACGGCGCAAGCCTGGGCAGCATTACGGACGTTTACTCCCATGAGCAGGGCTTCTCCCAGTGCCGGGACTTTTTGGCTACCTTCCCCCAGTGGAACCAGAATGTAGAGCTGAACACCGCCGCCGCCGCCAAGCTGGTGGCGGAGTCCGGCGACGTCAGCAAGGCAGCCATCGCCAGCCGACGGGCGGCCAAGCTGTATCATATGGACATCCTGGCGGAGAAAATCAACGATAACCGGAACAATTACACCCGCTTCGTGGTGGTGGCGGAAAAGCCCTGCGGCGGCGAAGCGGCGGACAAGGTCAGCGTGGTCTTTACCGTCCCCCACACCGAGGGCAGCCTGCACCGCATCCTGTCCATCTTCGCCACCAACGGGCTGAACCTGCTGAAGCTGGAGTCCCGCCCCATCGCGGGGCGGAGCTGGGAGTACACCTTCTTTGCCGACTTCACCGGCCACCTGAACGGCGGCGGCATGGACGATGTCATCCATCAGCTCATCGATGAGACGCTGAGCTTCCGCATTCTGGGCAACTACTGCCGCAGCGAGTGAGGAGGGGACACGATGCAGCTTTCCTATGAAAACGACAGCCGGAAGCTGGCGGTCATTGGGGACCCGGTGCTCCACTCCCTGTCGCCGCTGCTGCAAAACACCATGATTCAGGCGCTGGGGCTGAACTACATCTACCTGTGCCAGCCCGTGGCCAGGGGCCAGGCGAAGGCCTGGCTGGACGCTGCAAAGCTGCTAGACTTTGCAGGCTTTAACTGCACCATGCCCCACAAGGTGGACATGGTGCCCCTGATGGACGAGCTGGACGAGGACGCGGCGCTGTTTCAGGCGGTGAACACGGTTTGCCTGCGGAATGGCAAGCTGTACGGCTGCAATACGGACGGCCGGGGCTTCTACCAGTCCCTGCTCCGGCAGGGCATTGACCCGGCGGGGCGGAACGTGACCATATTGGGCACCGGTGGCGCGGCTAAGTCTGTGGCGCTGAAGCTGCTGCAGCAGGGGGCGGTCCATATCACCGTATGCAACCGGACGGTGTCCAAAGCGGAGCAGCTCTGCCGTTTTGCCCCGGACCGGATGGAGGCGAAGGGGCTTTCCCTGGAAGAGCTGACCGAGGGCGTCCGCCACGCTGACCTCCTGGTGAACTGCACCTCCCTGGGCATGAAGGGAACGGGGGCGGACTTCGCCTCCCTGGACTTCCTGGATGCCCTGCCCGCCTATGCGCCGGTGTGCGACCTGATTTACAGCCCTGTGGCAACCAACCTGCTGCTTCGGGCGGGGGAGCAGGGCCGGACGGTGCTGAACGGCATTGGGCTCCTGGTCTGGCAGGCCATTTACGCCCTAGAGGAGTTTACCCAGACCCCCATCGATGGGGCGGCCATGGCGGCGCTGCTGGAGCCGCTGGTGCGGCAGTATCAGGCATAAAACCGGGAGAACGCCTGCAAAACAGTGTTAGCGGGGCCTCCGCCGCGCTGTGCGGCGTGTGCTATTTGGATGTCTCCCATCAGAGTCATCGGCAGCTCAGGAACCAATAAAACAAGGCGCTGCTTTCCCCCGACGGCTACCGCTGTCGGGGGTTTTCCTTTACAGAGGACGGCGTGTTTCCATGGATTCCGTTTCCATGGGATTCCTGACAATAGGACAGCGCCGTTTTGCATATAATAGCAACGGCTGTCCGGCGTCAACGCACCAGTAACAAACTGTAACGAGCTGTAAATAATTTCTTAAGATTCTGTTATCAAATCTTAAGTTGATTTGCCCCGGACCGGATGCTATAATATCGGTTGTACGAAGCGTGTCGTTCTTTGTCGTATAGATAGAGTTGAGAGAGGGGGCGTCCGGATGGTATTTTCTGATCTGCTGTTTTTATTTGCATTCTTTCCGCTGAATATGCTTTTTTACTGGCTGATGCCGGATATTTCCCGGAAAAATCGGGTCCTGCTGATATTCTCCCTGATTTTCTACGCCTGGGCGGGGCCGGTTTACCTGCTGCTTCTGGTCGGGATGACGTTTGCGGATTGGGTCGTGGCCCTGCAAATCGAGCATTGTCGAACGCCGAGGGGCAGAAAGGGGATGCTGGCCGTCGGCTGCACGGTCAACCTTACGCTGCTCTGCATTTTCAAATACCTGACCTTCCTCCTGGAGAACGTTCAGTTCCTGTTTGGCGTCCCCTCCAAGATTGTGGAGATTACCCTACCCATCGGCATCTCCTTCTACACCTTCCAGCTTTTGAGCTACATGGTGGATGTCTACCGCACCACCGTAAAGGCGCAGCGGAGGTTTACGATGCTGCTGCTCTATGTCAGTTTGTTCCATCAGTGCATCGCAGGCCCCATCATCCGCTATGAAACGGTGGAAGGGGAATTAACTTTACGGTCTGTCTCCAGCGAAGATTTGGCTTACGGCATCCGCAGGTTCACCGTTGGCCTGGCGAAAAAGGCGCTCTTTGCAAACTATTGCGGTTCTCTGGCGGACACCTTCCTTGTGGCAACGGATGCAGCCAACGGCGCGGCTACGCTGGCGACGCGGCCCGCCCTGTCCATCCTTCTGGGCACCATCTGCTACACCATGCAGATTTACCTGGATTTTTCCGCCTACTCCGATATGGCCATCGGCATGGGGCGGATGGTGGGCTTTCACTATCTGGAGAACTTCCTGTATCCCTACCAGTCCACCTCCATCACAGAGTTTTGGCGCAGGTGGCACATCTCCCTCAGCTCCTTCTTTCGGGATTACCTTTACATCCCGCTGGGCGGCAACCGCTGCAAGCGCAGCCGCATCATTTTGAACACGTTAATCGTCTGGGTGTGTACCGGCTTCTGGCATGGGGCCAGCTGGAATTATATGCTTTGGGGGCTGTTCTATTTCGCCATGCTGTGCCTGGAGAAGTTTGTATGCCCCGACTTCCCGGAGCGGATGCCCAGGATAGCGGCCCACCTCTATGTGCTGCTGGTGGTCAACTTCGGCTGGATGCTGTTCCGCTGTGAAAACCTGACCTGGCTCGGTATCGAGTTAAAGGGCCTGCTTGGGCTAAACGGCAACGGCTTTGTCAGCTATGAGACCCTGACCACCCTGAAATCGAATTTCATCTTCCTGCTGGCTGCGGCCCTGGCCTGCACGCCGCTGGTCAAGGTTTTGGGGGAACGGTTGACCGAGCTGTGCAAGCGCAGCCTGAAGCTGACCACCGTTTACCAGACGATTCTGGCTGTCATTCCCGTTGCGCTGACCGTGGTGTCTACCGCCTGCCTCGTGGGGGATAGCTACAACCCGTTCCTGTATTTCCGCTTTTAGCAGGGGGAGGGCGATGCCAACATGAAAAAAGAATCGAATGTTCTCCAAGAGAAGTGGGCAAAAATTCTGTCGGTGCTTGCCCGTGGCCTGCTGGACCTGATTGAATCTTTTCTGGCGCTGTTCGGTGGCGGCCGGAAGGGCCAGGAGCAGAAACAGCTGGAACAGAAGAGACGGGGCGGCGCCCACCTGACGATTTGGCTGGCTGGAATTTTCCTGACCGTGATGACGCTCCTGGCCTTCTGCATCCCGCTGCGGCCAACCTATTCGGAGCTGGAGCAGCGTAACCTGGCAACCTTTCCAACGCCGACCGTCACCACGGTGCTGAACGGGGCGTTTTTCTCCGATGTCAGCGCCTGGTTTTCCGACACCTTCCCGCTGCGGGAGCGGTTCACCAAGCTGAATAACGCCGTGCAGAGCAGCTTTGGCATCCAAAGCACGCAAATCCACGGCACGGTTCAGCAGGGGGATGAGATTCCCACGGTGCCGGATGACTCCACATCGGGGGGCGACGGTTCCGGTGCAGCGGCTGTAGCAGAGGAGCAGTCCAGCGCCACGGAACCGGAGCAAAGCGAAACCTCCAGCGCTGCAGAGCCGGAACAGATGGAGGAATCCGGCCAGACTGCGCCGGAGCAGGAGCCGGACAGCACCCAGCGGGAGGAGACCATTCCGGAGCTTGACCCAAATGCTAAAATTGAAACGCTGGGGGCGCTGTTGGTGATCGATGACGCCGCCTATGAGTATTACAACTTCTCCAGCGACATGGCGAAGGAGTATCTCAGCGGCATCAACCGGGCAGCGGAGCTGCTGGACGGCGTCTCCAATGTGTACAGCATGATCGTGCCCAACAGTATGGACATCTGCGTACCGGAGAGTGTCCGCAGCGGCATCAGCACCTCGGACCAGGCCAAGGCCATTGATTACTTCTACTCCAGCATGGATGATTCCATCACAACGGTGAACGTTTTTGACACCCTGCTGTCCCACAACGCGGAAGGGGAATATGTCTACTACCGGACGGACCACCACTGGACGGCCCTGGGCGCTTACTACGCCTACTGCGACTTCGCCGCCGCCGCAGGCCGACCCGTTGCGGACCTGGAGAGCAACTTTGAGGAGCACGCCTTTGACGGCTATCTGGGCAGCTTCTATCGGGATACCAACAACTCGTCCATGAAGGCGAACCCGGACACGGTCTACGCCTATGAGCCTGTGGACACCAACACCATCACGATTCACTGGGAGGACGGCACGGTTTGGGATTATACCATCATCACCGACGTCACCGACTGGGCCGCCACCAGTAAGTATGCCTCCGCGTTCATCGGGGGCGACAACCCCTATAGCGTCATCGAGAATCCCAACATCACAGACGGCAGCTCCATCCTGCTGGTGAAGGAGTCCTACGGCAACTGCTTCGCCCCCTTCCTGGTGGAGAGCTATCAATACGTCTATATCGTGGACTTCCGCTATTACAGCGATACGGAGAGCGGCACGCTGCTGGATTTGGTGGAGGATAAGGAGATTCAGGATGTGCTGTTCCTGAACACCATCTCCACCACACGGTCTGACAACCTGATTCAGCTGCTGTGCCAGTTCATCGGCTGACACCAAAAACAACCTCTGACATAGAATGACATGGAAGGGCCGATTTCCGACCTTTCACCGTTATGCTATGAAGGAGGTTGTTTTATGCCCGATTTCGATTATCAGGAAATCCGCGAGGCTACCTGCGTGCATACGCAGAAGATTTACGATTCCTGCCAGGCGAAGGATTGTATGGAAGGGGTGCGGTTTTACCCGACCATGCCCAGCGTGCCGGTGCTGAACGCCGCATCCTCGCTGAAGAATGGGAGGGCGGAGCTGCTGTATGTGCTTCTGACCGTGGAACCTGTGGGGCTGGGGCGCGGCTTTTATACCATTGATATGCGCTTCTTCTACAAAATCACGGTTGAAGCGGTGGTCAACTGCACCCAGACGATTCCCGTCTGCGGCCTGGCGTTCTTTGACAAGCGCTCCGTCCTCTTTGGCAGCGAAGGGAATGCAAAGACCTTTACATCGGTAGGCTCCTGCGCACAGCTGGAGGACAGCGCCCTGGCTGCCGGTGACAGCCTGCCCACGGCAGTCATTGAGGCGGTGGACCCGATTCTGCTGGCGATGAAGCTGGTGGATGGATACAGGGTAGCCCCCAGCCCCTGCGGGTGCGGCGGCGATGCCGCCCTGAGCGAGGTTCCTGCCGCGATTCTCGCCGCCTTTGATGAGGATATCCTGCTGGACGACAACGTGGAGCGCCGCATCTACCTGACCCTGGGGCAGTTTACCATTCTGCGCTTAGAGCGGGACGCCCAGCTCCAGGTGCCGGTTTATGACTACTGTATGCCCACCAAAGAATGCGTCTCCAACCAGGAGGAGGATGACCCCTGCGAGCTGTTCCAGCAGGTGGAGTTTCCGGCCGCCGACTTCTTCCCGCCAAGCTCCACCGGTGAGATCGACCCCATGAGCCGGCTAAAACGGGGCTGCTCCTGCCATGCGGTGAACGCCTGACCGCATTAGACGCTGCGCCGCCGGTGGATTGAGCGGCTGAATCATAAAACCGGACGCAAACCCTGGCGTCCGGTTTTATTGGAAAAGAGGGGAATTACAGCTCCACGCCGACCCCCGTCCGGAAGAACCACAGCACCCGCCTTGTCACGGGGACGCCGGTGATTTCCTCCAATGCGGCGGTGTAGACGTTCAGCTGTGTGCGATACTCCTCGGCCCGCTGAACCTCGCCGCCGGGGCGTATCCGGTCGGTTTTGAAGTCTATCACCGTATAGCCGCTGTCCGTGCGGAAGCAACAGTCGATGACGCCCTGGAGCAGCACCTGCTCCCCCTCCGGTGCGTCGGGGTAACAGCGCCGGGCATCGGTGAGGATGGAAAACTTGAACTCCCGCTCCAGCGTATCGGCCTGGGCGGCTTCCTGGCCCAGCGGGGAGGCCCAGAACCCGGCGACCTGTCCGGCGTCAATGGCCTCCCCCTGGGCGGGGGAGAGCCAGCGGCCCTGCACCAGCCGTGCCACCTCAGACTGTACGCCGGAGACGGTGGCCGCCTTGTCCAAATCGATCAGCTGCATCACCGCATGGGTGGCGGTGCCCTTCTCAGCGGGGGTCAGGCCACGGGCCGCCTGCTCGAAGTCCGGTCTGCGGAACTCCATGGGGCGCGGGGGCCGAGCCGTTTCCTCCGCCGCTTCCTCGTCCAGCATCCGGCCTTTCAGCTGTGTAGCCGTGGCCTTGCTGGGCAGGTTGGCAAGCCCCTCCCAGGGGTAGCGCCATTGCAGGGTTTCCAGGAAGTGTTCCGGCAGGGAAGGGGATGCCTCAACTTCTGCCGCCTCATCCTGTGCGGTGGGAGCGGGCTGTTCCAGCTCCTTCGCCAGGGAAACCAGGCGAATGTCCCACTTATCATCCGCCAGGATATGGCTGTCCGGCTCGGCAGAAGCGCACAGCTCCCTGGCGTCGTACCGAGCCAGCACCGGCAGCAGCAACCACTTGCCCATGCTGTCCAGCCTTAGCAGCGCTCTGGGGTCGGGGTGGGGCCCCGCGTCCGGCATCAGGGCGGCCAGCTCCTTCTCCGCCTGGTCAAAGGTCATCACCAGAATCAGCTTCTCCCTGGCCCTGGTCATGGCGACATAGAGCAGCCGCAGCTCCTCGCTCTTGTTCTCCCGCTCCAGCTGGAGCTTCACCGCGTTTCGGGCGATGGTGGGATACTCCACCCGCCGTTTCCTGTCCAGCGCCTTCGGCCCGATGCCCAGGGTGGGGTGGAACAGCATGGGCTTGGTCTGGTCGGACAGATTGACGCGCTTTGCCAAGCCGGTCAGCAGCACCACGGGGTATTCCAGCCCCTTGGAGTGGTGGATGGTCATCAGCTGCACGCCGGTGGCGGGCCGTTTCAGACCCGCCGGACGCTTCTCCCCACTATCCAGCAGCTGGCGCACCCTTGTGACGAAGGAGAATACGCCCCGATGCCCGCCGGAGGTAAAGCTCCTGGCATAGTTGTAAAAGGCCAGCAGATTCTCCTGCCGCCGCTGTCCGCCGCTCATGGCGCCGAACACACCATAGAGGCCGATGCGGTCGTAAATCTGCCACAGCAGCTCCCCACAGTTCAGGTCGGGCATGGCGGCCCGCAGACCGTTCAAATCTTCCAAGAACTGGAGGCAGTGTGCGTCCCCTCTGTCGGCGCCCGCCTGCACGCAGGTGTAGAAGTCGCCCTGACGCTGCTCCGCTCGCAACGTCGCCAGCTCATCGGCGGTAAATCCGTACACAGGGGAGCGCAGCACGGAGATCAGCGGCACATCCTCGTGGGGGTTGTTCACCACTTCCAGGTAGGAAAGGGCCACCGTCACCTCGGTGGTGGCGAAGATGTCCTCCTCGCCGGAGGATTGCCAGGGGATATTTTCTTCGTCCAGGGCCAACGCCAGATAGGGCTGCACCTGGTTTAGGGAGCGGTGGAGGACAGCGATGTCCTCCGGGCGCACCGGACGCAGCCTGTCCCCGTCCGTCACGAGGTACGGCTCATCCAGCAGGCGGCGGATGCGCCTTGCCACAAAGCGGGCCTCCAGCAGGTCCTTCGGTTCCTTAGCCTCATGCTCGTCCTGCTCCAAATCCGCCAAATCCAGCACATCCAGCTCTGTCCGGTCCCCCTCGTACTCCGGATAGGGGAGGGAGGGCACCAGCTTCTGGTCCTCGCCGTAGTCCACGTCGCCGAACCGCTCCGTCATAATTTGCGCAAAGACGAAGTTGACGGCTTGAAGCACACTGGCGCGGGAGCGGAAGTTTCGTGTCAGCACCAGCCGCCGGGGCTGGCCCTCCTTCGCCCCACTGGCGGGCTGAAAGCTGCGATACTTCCGCAGGAAGATGCGGGGATCTGCCAGCCGAAAGCGGTAGATGGACTGCTTCACGTCACCCACCTGGAACAGGTTCCGCCCGCCGTCGGTGATGGCGTCGAAGATGGCGTTTTGCACCTCGTTGGTGTCCTGGTACTCGTCCACCATGACCTCCACATATCGGTGCTGCCACTCCCGGGCCAAGGGAGAGGGCTGGCCGTCCCCGCCCTCCAGCAGCCGCACGGCAAAATGCTCCAGGTCGCTGAAATCCACCAGCTTGCGTTTGCGCTTTTCCGCCTGGAAGGCGTCCATAAAGTCCAGCTCCAGCCGGAACAGCTGGCTGACCGCCAGGCGGGTCTCCTCCATCTCCGCCAGCAGCTCCTCAGAGGAGGAGGCAAACCGCTCCTTCAGGGCGGACACCTCTTTCTTGCACTTCTCCCGCACCGCCTTGACCTTATCCCGAATGGCCGGATTCATCCCCTTTCGGACAGTGCCGACCCTGGGAAAGTCGATATCCGCCAGGGCGGCGGCGCTGTCCCAGCCGTGGCCGGTGGCGGTAATGAAGTTGTCCAGGGCGTCCATGGTGGTGCGGATAGAGTCGCCATAATTTTTCTGGGTGGTCGGGTCCTCCTCCATCCAGTCCAGGGTGGTGCTGAGCCGTCGGAGCCAGTAGTCCGCCAGCTCGGCAGAGTCCTGGAGCAGCAGCTCACCCCAACGTGTATGGCCGATATCCTTTACACCTCTCAGGTCGAAAGCGGCCTCCTGCTCCCGCAGCCAGCGCTCCGGGTCAGGGTGGCTCTGAACGCGGCTGTGGATGTCCAGCACGATGTCACGGAGCTTGCTGTCGTCCCGTCCGGCGGAGAAGGTATCCACCAGGGTGCCGAAGCCGTTTTCCTGAATATGGGCGTAGCGCTCCTCCAGTACCCGGTCCAGCACAGTGAGCCGCAGCAACGCCACCTCTGTCTCATCCGCCACCCGAAAGTCCGGGTCGATGTCCAGCAGGTGACCGCTCTCCCGCAGCAGAGTGGTGCAGAAGGAGTGAATGGTGGAGATTTGCGCCTGATAAATCAGGCTGGTTTGTCTGCGGAGGTGGGCATTGGTGGGGTCGGCGGCCAGCTGCTCCTT
This sequence comes from Clostridiales bacterium, assembly GCA_021205455.1. Taxonomy (GTDB): domain Bacteria; phylum Bacillota; class Clostridia; order Oscillospirales; family Oscillospiraceae; genus Onthomonas. The sequence goes on along the minus strand of JAJPXL010000161.1, from coordinate 9,051 downwards.
CACGGCGTCCAGAATCTTCACCCGCAGCTCTGCGGCGGCAGCCTTTGTGTAGGTGATGACGAGGAAATCGTCCAGGTTGCAGCCCTCCTCGTTGACCCGCTTCAGGAGCCGTTCCACCAGCACACGGGTCTTGCCGGAACCGGCGGCGGCGGAGACCAGCAACTCCCCGCCACGGTCCTCGATGACGGCGGTCTGTTCCGGTGTGAACTGTACACTCATTGCGTAGCCTCCTTTCCCTGAGCCTCGGCGGCAGCCTGCCAGAACTTCTGCCCCCGCACGTTGTAGAGGTAGCGCTGGCAGTCGCTGCCCTGCCCGTTTTCAAAGTGGCAGGCGGCAGCGTAATCGCACCAGTCGCAGGGGGTCCGCCCGGCGTGGAGGTAGGGGTCGGCGTTGATGTTGCCGGCGGCCAGCTCTCCGGCGATTTTCCGCAGCACCTCCTGGATGTGGTTGTGGAGCAGCCCCCACTGGGCGGCGGAGGCCAGGTTATCCCCGGAGATGGCGCCTGTCTTTTTCGAGATGCGGATAGGCAGGAACCGGGGGGACTGCCCCAGGGGGACGTGCTCCATGGCATCCAGAACGTCGGCGTCCTGGAGCAGCAGCCCGCTGCGGCGGAGGGCCTTGTCCGTCTCCCGCTGCACGTCCTCCTCCGTCATGTTGGGTGAGCCGGAGATCAGCACTTCATGCACCTGGGCGTACAGGATACCGGCGGGGACGATTTCCCCATTCCCAAAGAAGTCCTGCCCCTCCTCCTGGAGGGTGAACAGGTAGAGCAGCATCTGCATTTGCAGCCCATGCCAAACCTCTGTCAAGTCAAACACCTTGCGCCCGCTCTTGTAATCCACCACACGAAGGTAGAGCTTGCCGTCCTTCACCCAGCCGTCCACGCGGTCCACAAAGCCGGAGATGACCAGGGTCATGCCGTCCACGTTCAGCCGCACCGGCGGCAGGTCCTTGCCCTCTCCGAAGCCCAGCTCAAAGGCGATGGGCTGGAAGTCGGACCGTTTCAGTTCGTCCGTCAGGTTGGCTACGATTAGGTCGATGCTCTCCAGCAGCCGCTGAAACAGGTATTGGAACCGGGAGTTCTGCTCCTCCATGCCGCCCAGTTCCTGGGCGATGTACTGCTGCACGGCGGCCTCCGTCAGCCCTTTGATTTCAGGCTCCTCCAGCGCCTTGACGCCGCCCATGGGCTTCGCCTGCTTCAGCAGATATTCCAGCACATAGTGGATGAAGGTTCCCACCTGGGGCGCGTCGAAGCTGGCGGGCTTCCGGGCCTTTGCCTTCAGGCCGTACTCCATGAAGTAGCCGAAGTGACAGGAGCGGATATTGTCGATTTTAGAGGCGGAGATGCGGACCTCTTCCCCGTAGAGCCGGTCCACTGCCTGGCGGGACAGGCTGCCCCGGCTGGCGGTCATGGCTGTGCGCAGATGGGCTACCCGGTCGCGCCAGTCGGGGACGGACGCCATGGCGTCCAGCATGGCGCCGTTGGCCTGCCCCGCCGCATAGTCCAGGGCAGGAAGGGGCGCGGTGCATTTCAGCCCTTCCTCCTGGCGGCGCACCTCCAGGTCAGGGAACAGGCGCTGCAAATTTTCCACAAAGCCGGCGCTGCGCACCGCTTCCTCTCCGCCGCCGCACCAGCTGATGATCAGCTGCTCCGTGGGGAGGCACACCGCATCATAAGCCAGGGACAGCTCCCGGTCCATCCGCTGCTCCGGCGAGGGGGTCAGGGTGCAGCCGTAGGCGGCCAGCAGTTCCCGATCCTCCTGGGTCAGCAATCCGGCGGTTTGCCCCACCAGCGGGAAGTGGGCGTCGTCCGCCCCCAGCAGAAAGACCACCTTGGCCTCCTTGTGGGCGGTGCGCAGTACGTTCCCCACGGAGACCCGGTCCAACGCTACCGGGATGGTAGCCACACTGTACTGGCTCAGTACAAGCTGGAACAGCTCTGCGAATTGTTTCAATCGGATGGGCTGGTCGCTCATCAGCGCTGCGCATTGCTCCAGGGCCCCCACCAGAATATCCCATAGCTGGCGATATTCCTCCGCCTGCCGCAGTTCGCCGCGCTGGGTCAGCAGCGTTGCTCGCTCCTCCAGCCGCTGGGGCAGGGCGATTTCCTCCAAGAAGCGGTACAGCGCCCGGGCGAGAGAAGCCCCGGAGGCGTCCTTCGTCTTGCGCAGCGTCTCCAGCGGCGCGATGATCTCCCGGCGCAGGGCGTCCAGCCCGGCCACCAGCGTCCGATTCTCCTCCGTCCAGGGCTGGGCGTAGCCCGCCGGATTCCAGTCCCAGGCTCCGGCCTGATGCCACTTGCTGCCCCGAATGTCCCATTGCAGGACGTAGTTCTCCAGCGCATCCACCTGCTCCGGCGTAGCACCGGTCAGACCGGTTTTCAGGTAGCGGAACACATCATCGTACTCATAGCCGTCGATGGCGTCCAGAGCGGAGGTCAGCAGGGTCAGGATGGGCTTCTCCAGAATGTTGACCTGCTTGCCCAGAAACACAGGGATGTTGTACCGAGCAAAGACGGTTTCGATCAGCTCGTCATAGCCGTCCAACGTCCGGGCCGTCACGGCGATGTCCCGATAGCGGTAACCTTGCTCCCGCACCAGCGCCAGGATGGCACCCGCTGCCTGCTCCACCTCGTCATAGGGGCGTTCCATATTGTAAAGCTGAATTGCCTGACAGATTCCATCATAGGGTGGCAGCTCCGTGTCGAACAGGTGCTGCTCCAGATAGGCCAGCTCCGCCGGAGCCCCATCAATGCGGCCCTGCAGGGTGTCATAGGAGACGCCAACGTGCTGCTCCCTCGCCAGGGCAATCAGCTCCAGTGCAGTCCGTCGGGCCGGGGCGAAGATGGACGCGCCGTCAGAACCCAGCGTATCACAGGTCAGGGCCACGGTGACGCTGTGTCCGTCCCGCATCAGGGCGGAGAGCACCGCCTTCTCCTGAGGTGTGAAGTCGGTAAAGCAGTCGATGTAAAAATCCTTGCCCCGGGCATAGCCGCTTTCCGTCAGCTTTTCCGCCAGTCGGGTCAGCCTGTCTCTGGGGTCCGTGGCACGCTCTGCTACCAGCGTGTCATAAGCGGTCAAAATCAGCCCCAAATCGTGAAGCCGCCCACCGGCCTCGCCCCCCTGGGCCCCTCCCGCTTCAAACAGGCGGTCAGGGGAGACGCAGTAGCTTTTCAGCTCGTCAGCGGTGGCCAGCAGATTTTCCAGAAAGGCGGCCCGTTTCGAGTAGTTCTGATAGACGCTCAGACTTCCGGCGGACTGCTGCACTGCCTCATGCATCAGCAGCAGCCGCCCGCCGCCGTCCAGCACAGGCTCCGCCAGCCCGCCGACGACGGTCAGCACCCGATTGTGCAGCCGTGTAAAGGACAGCACTTCACAGTATCGGGCAGTCTGATTCCCGCCGAAGCTGCACAGGCGGCGCTCCGTTTCGTGGGAGTATTGCTCCGGAACGATGAGGATTTGTCTGCGCTGAGGGCCGTTTTCCGTGATGGCGCGGAGCAGCGCGGTGGATTTTCCGGTTTTCGCCCGGCCTAAAATCAGATTCAGCATGGCGGTACTCCCTTCAAAGGTGCTGGCATATAGTCTGCTTTCATTGTATCGAATCGGCTCTTTTTTGTCAACTCTGTGCAAAGCGCCGCCGGAGCTGCCAGGCGAAAGAATCCACAGGCTGAGGAAAATGCAGCTTCCTGTGGCGGCGGAAAATTCACAGGTTGAGGATAAACAGTTTTAGGAAAGCGTATCTGCGCAGAGGGAAACAACGATTCCTCCAAAATTATTTGTAACGATTCCGCCGCAGGCGGCTCTTATTGACAGGAAAGGGAAAACAGCGCCGCACCACAGGCGGGGCGCGTTCAGGAGGGTGAGAGAGGTGGCAGGCTTTTCCAAATTTTACGAGGAATACGAACAGCCCCTCTATCGCTTTCTGCTGGCGCTGAGCCGGGACAGCCACATGGCGGAGGAGTTGACCCAGGAGACTTTCTATCAGGCGTTCCTCCACATTGACCGGTTCGAGGGGCGGTGCAGCGTCTTTGCCTGGCTGTGCCAAATCGGAAAGAACGCCTACTTTAAGGAGTGCCGCCGCAAAAAGCGGGAGGTCAGCGTGCAGGATGTGCCGGAAGGGGCAGTCCCGTCCGGCGGAGACCCGGCGGACACCTTCGCAGAGCGGGAGCAGGCGGAGCGGCTGCGCTGGCATCTGACCCATCTGCCGCCGCCTTATCGGGACGCGTTTACCCTGAGGGTCTATGGGGAGCTGAGCTTCCATGAAATCAGTCGGCTCTATGACAAGACCGAGAGCTGGGCGCGGGTGACCTATTATCGCGCCAAGGAAAAGCTGCTGGACGCACTGGAACAGGAGGATGGATTATGAGCTTGAATTGTGGCATTGCGCAGGATTTGTTACCGCTGTATGTAGAGGGCCTCTGCTCTGAGGAAAGCCGGACGGCGCTGGAGCAGCACTTGCAGGAGTGCGAAGCGTGCCGGGTGTGGTATCAGCGGATGACGGCGGAGCCCGTTGAGGCTGCGCCCTCCCCACCGGCAGAGGAGGCCGCGCATCGCTTTCGGCGGGGGATGCGGCGGGTACGTCGGCGCTGGGCGCTCTCCCTGCTGGCGGTGCTGGTGGCCATCCCGCTGATTTTGATGACGGTGGCCCAGGTGCGGGGGGACGGCCTTTGCTTCACCAACCTGATTCCCGTTGCAAAGTGCTACCGGTTCCTGTCCCTCTTACAGGACGGCAGCTATGAGGAAGCCTATGACCTGCTGGATACCGAGCAGATTTGGGAGAATCTGACGGTGTATGACAGCGAACGGCTGGACAAGCTGGAGGACTATCAGGCTGTCACCATTGACGGCGCGGTTTGGATGTTTGCGCCAGACGCCTTACTGGAATACTTTGACGAGGTGCCGGAAGTGCTGGAAGGGGAGGAGGCCCTGGACTTCTGGGAGGCCGTCTACCAGCACAGCCAGACAGGGGGGAACCTCTTTCTGATTCCTGCGGAGGCTTATGAGACGCTGGAGGAGCAGGGCCGTCTGAACACGTTGGCGGATACAGAAACATGGGACGAGGAGGTTTCCTATTCCAGCAGCATAGTGGTGGAGGACAGTCAGGGCAACGCCTACTATATCGGCAGTGCTGACAGCCTGTACGCCACGTCGGATGAGGAGGAATTGGACAGCAACTACTACCTCAACTATGACTATGACTGTGTGCCGGAGCTGATTTGGGAATCGTTGAAAGAAAAATTAGAGGACGAGCAGGCGGAGTTTGAAGCCCAGGCGGAGCCGTATCTGGACATGGGCTATGACGCCTGGCACACGGCGTCCAGGGAACACTTCGCCTCCAGCATGGAGCAGTGGACGGAGGAGTACGGCGGCATCACACAGTTCCGCTTCTCCAACGCCTATGCAGGCTCCAATGAGGACGGCAGCTGGTGGCAGCTGGAGTTTGACCTCTGGTTTGAGGGGGAGTCCTCCAGCGGCGGAGGGATTACCCTGTTTTCCGACGGCGGGCTGACGTTCGGCGGAGGATCTACAAGCACGCAGGGCGGCAAGGCTGATTTGTTCCTGGAGGCATTTTCGGCGGCACTTTACGTCGAGGCGGTTTCGGAGGCGTTGCACTATGAAGCGGGAGAGGCGGATGCGGCCGGTGATTAAGCAGCGGGCAGCCTACCTCTGCAACGTGAAGCTGTTCCTGCTGGTGCTGGTGGTGCTGGGCCACAGCATGGAGCAGACAGGGATGAAAGGGAATTTGCTTTACAGATTGATCTACCTGTTTCATATGCCGCTGTTTGCCTTTGTGTCCGGTCTGCACCTGAAAACGGTGAAATTCTGCCTCCGGCAGGCAAAGACGGCCCTGCTGATCTACCTTCTGATACAGGGCGGGCTCGTCCTCCTGGACAGGAGCCAGACGCTGACCACCCCTTACTGGCACCTGTGGTATCTGCTGAGCCTGTGCTGGTGGTCGCTCCTCTGCGGAGGCTGCGCGGTGCTGCTGGAGCATCGTCCAGGCTGCTGGGATGTCATTCTGCTCATCACAAGCGTCGCCGCAGCGCTGGGCTGCGGGCTGCTGCCGATGGGGCGGTTCCTGTCCCTGTCCAGAACGGTAGTATTCTTCCCCTATGTGCTGATGGGGATGCGCTGCCCGGTCGGGCTGCAGGACGGCCCAAACCGGAGGACGCGGCGGAGGTTGCTGGCTGTCTCCCTGTTGGGAGCTTTGCCGGTCTGCATCGTCCTCCGGGAAGCGCCCTACGCGTTCCTCTATCAGGCGGAGGGGTATCACAGCTACCGGATGGCGCCGGTGGAAGGGATGCTGCTGCGGCTGCTGTGCTTTGCCGCCGCCATTAGCCTTGGAGCATTGGTGCTGGCGCTGATACCTGCAAAGCGTTTTCCCCTTACAAAGGTCGGCGGGGATACGCTGCCGACGTATCTGCTGCACGTTTGCTTTCTGCCCCTGCTGAAAACGTTTTGGCCGGGGGCCGGAATAGGAGGGCTGGGATTGTTTTCCGCGGCGGTGGTCTGCCTGCTGTGGGAGCTGTTCCGCTGGGTGCGGCCACCTTATGCTGTTGTGCAGGAGCGGAATGTCACGTTCCCTTTGACAAAACCATGGTTTCCCCTTATAATAAAAGCATCGACCGGGCAAGGTGCCCTGCAAGGAGGAAACGACCATGTCAGAACGCATTGGAGCGGTGGAGCGCAATACGAAAGAGACGAAAATCAGCCTGACCCTGAACCTGGATGGGACGGGGAGCGGCAGGGTTGAGACGGGAATCGGCTTCTTCAATCATATGCTGGAGGGCTTTGCCCGGCATGGCCTGTTTGACCTGGATGTGACCTGTGACGGCGACCTTGCCGTGGACTGCCACCACTCCATTGAGGACACCGGCATTGTCCTGGGCGCGGCCATCCGGGAAGCGGTGGGCGATAAGAAGGGCATTCGGCGCTACGGCAGCTGCATCCTGCCCATGGATGAAGCGCTGGTGCTGTGCGCGGTGGATTTGAGCGGGCGGCCCTACCTGGTGTATGATGCAGCGTTTACCAACCAGAGCATTGGCGGGATGGATACCCAGATGGCCAAGGAGTTTTTCTACGCCATCAGCTATGCGGCGGGGATGAACCTCCACATCAAGGTCCTTTATGGTGAAAATGACCACCACATTATGGAGGCTATGTTCAAGGCCTTTGCCAAGGCGCTGGACGCCGCCACCCAAATTGACCCGAGGATACAGGACGTGCTTTCTACCAAGGGCAGCCTGTAACGCAGCTTTTTTGAAAATCATAAGCCGCGAACATTTTGTTCGCGGCTTGTGTTTTGCCCGGTATGAGGTCAGCGCTGGTAGGCGGCGCGGCCGGTTTTGTACAGGTTGCCGCCGTGGCAGTCAATGGCGACGGTCAGGGGCAGCTCCTCGATTTCCATCCGCTTGATGGACTCGCAGCCCAGGTCATCAAAGGCGATGACATCCGCCTTTTTAATGCAGCGGGCAATCAGCGCGCCCGCGCCGCCCACTGCGGCAAAGAAACAGGCCTGGTTCCGCTGCAAAGCGCGCTCCACTTCATCGCTCATCTGGCCCTTGGCGATGATGGCGCCCAGCCCCAGGTCCAGCAGTCTGGGGGCAAACCCGTTCATTCGGCTGGCGGTGGTGGGGCCGCAGGCCCCGACAGCCATGCCCTGCTGTGCGGGAGTGGGTCCGGCGTAGTAAATCACTGCGTCCTGTAGGGGGAGGGGAAGGGGCTTGCCTTCCTCCAGCAGGGCAAAGAGGCGCTTATGCGCGGCGTCCCGCGCCGTGTAAATGGTGCCTGACAGGAGGACCCGATCTCCGGCGTGAAGGGTTGGCTGCCAGTCCCGCAGCGCTTCGGTGCGAATATGATAAGTAGAGGACATGATCATTCACCAACAGGAGCGGGCTCGTCAGCGAGGTTATCAAAGGCGACAGAGGCGGCGTTGAAGGTGTCGTTCAGGTTCAGCAGCATACTGCGCAGCCGCTCCACCTCTGTCAGAGAGTGGGAGATGGATTCGCCCACCGTCGCCTGCATGGACTCGTATTGCAGCTTGCTGTCGGAAAACATGGCGGCGATTTGCTGTTGAACGGCGGCCTTCCTGTCCTCGGCGGCTAAAATCTGCGTCTGTGCCTCCGCCAGCATATCGTCGCACTGCGCCCTCGTGCTTGCATGGAGGCTGTCAGCGTCCGCCTGTGCTTCGCTGCGAATTGCGGCGGCGTCCGCATTCGCCTGGGCAATGGTCGCATCGGCAGCGCGCTCTGCATTCAGCAGAATACGGCCCGCCTTGTCCACCAGCGTGTTATAGCCCTCGGCGTCCGCCTGATACTTCTGAACGGTTTGCGCCATTTCCGCACGCAGCGCATCCTCTGCGGCCGCCTGATTTGCGGAGGCGCCGGCCAGCTCGTCCTTCAGGCTGGCGATTTGCGCGTTGGCCTCCTCCAGCATCAGTTCCGCATCGCTCTTATGGTCCACCGCCTCCTGTAGGGCGTCCCGCTCCCGCTTTACGTCCTCCAGCTGCTCCTGGAGCTTGCTCTGTTCAGACAGGGCCTGTTCCAGTTCGTTCCGGACCTCGTCCAGCGTGTTCTCCACTTCGGAGAGCGCCAGCTCCTGTTCACGGGTGATTTTAGTGATGTACTCCATAACGTCCTCGCGGTTAAATCCATGCAGCGCGCCGCGGAATAAAGTGTTCTCGTCCATCGTTCAGTGCCCTCCAGCCTTTCATCAGTAAATGCCGTTTCGAATCGATTGGTGTTGCTCCCCATAGGAGGCGGTCAGATGCCGATGCCGCATCGGCCCTGAGGCTATCATAGCGTATTCCGGCCAGCCTTGTCCCGCGAAAAAGGGGAGAGGGAGTCTGGTTTCCGGCACAGCAGCCCAAAAGCAGGCGCAAAACATCCCTCTGAGAAGCAACCTTTTACTATTATAGCATAAACATCCAGCCCTGACAATAAAATTTCAAAATTGCAGGGAAAAATGTATGTGTTAAAATGATATGGCCCCCTCCACCCCAGAAAAAAGCAGAGAAGTTCAAGCCAATGTGTTATAGTTTAAGTACCACCAA
>JAJPXL010000061.1 GCA_021205455.1 Clostridiales bacterium | reverse complement strand
CCCCCTCGTCCCCCCGGGAGAGGGCAACTCCCCCTATATGTCCCCCTCCTCTGCGGCGGGGAACCCGCTGCTCATCGACCTGCCCACCTTGGCGGAGGAGGGGCTGCTGCAATGGTCCGACCTGGCCCCTTACCACTACTATGACGTGGACCGGGTGAACTACGGCTGGGTCATTGAGATTCACGGGATGCTGCTCCACCGGGCCTATGACACGGCCCGCACCCGGCCGGACGTGATGGCCCAGGTGAACGCCTTTGCCGCCGAGGAAGGGGACTGGCTGCCGGACCTGGCCCTGTTCCTGGCCTGCGGGGAGAAGTTCGGCTGCAAGCTGGTGGACTGGCCGGACGAGGCCCTGGTGGCCCGCCAGCCGGCGGCGCTGGAGGCGTATCGGGCTGAGCTGGGGGAGCAAATCGGTTATCATGTGTTCTGCCAGTACCTGTTCCACCGCCAGTGGAGCGCCCTGCGCCGGTACGCCAACGAGCGGGGCATCAAGTTCATCGGGGACATCCCCTTCTACGTCTCCCCCGACTCTGTGGACGTATGGGTGCATCCGGAGCTGTTCCAGGTGGACCCGCAGACGCGCCGGGCCACCTTTGTGGCGGGCGTTCCGGCGGATATGTTCTCCGCCACCGGCCAGCTGTGGGGCAACCCGCTGTACGACTGGCCCGTTCACGCCGCCGACGGCTATCAGTGGTGGTGCAGCCGCATCCGCCGCACCAGCCGGTTCTATGATGTCATTCGCATTGACCACTTCCGGGGCTTCCACACCTATTGGGAGATTCCCGCCACGGCGGAGAGCGCCCTGGAGGGCCGCTGGCGGCCCGGCCCCGGCATGGCGCTGCTGGACGCCCTGCGGCAGAAGGTGCCGGAGGCGGAGTTCATCGCCGAGGATTTGGGGGACATCAGCGAGGAGGTGTACCGCTTCATCCAGGGCTCCGGCCTGCCCGGTATGCGGGTGCTGACCGACGCCTTCAACGATCTGTGGGGCGGCAGCTCCTTCCTGCCCCACCACTGCGTCCCCGACGCCGTCATGTACACCGGCACCCACGACACCCCCACCTTCCTGCAATGGCTGTTCGACCAGGCCAATGACGACCAGCGCAGCTACGCCTGGCGCTACCTCCGCCTGCGGGAGGACGAGGGCCTGAGCTGGGGCGTCATCGCCGGAGCCTGGGGCAGCGTCTGCTCCCTGGCCATGGCCCCCTTACAGGACGTGCTGGGGCTGGGCGGGGACGCCCGCATGAACACCCCCGGCACGGAAGGCCCCCACAACTGGAGCTGGCGGGTGCGGATGGAGGCGCTGAACGACGGCGTGGCCGGAAAGCTGCGGGAGCTGACCTGGCTCTATGGCCGCCTGCGCTGAGCTGCAAATTCCGCTGTGCGCCGCCCGCCCGAAGGAGGGGGACACCCTACACCAGGCCGCCCATCGGCTGCTGGCCCTGGCGGCGGCAACGGCGGGGCTGCCCTCCGGCCTGGCCCTGGGCCGCACCCCGGAGGGGAAGCCCTACTTCCCGGACGCGCCGGAGTTCCACTTCAACCTGTCCCACGCCGCCGGATGGGCGGTGTGCGCCGTGGCCCCCTGCCCGGTGGGGGTGGATTTGGAGGGGGAGCGCCCTCTGCGGGCCAACGTGGTGCGCCGCTTTTCCCCCGCCGAGCAGGCCCAGCTGGCGGCGCTGCCCCCCTCCGCCTTCTTCGACCTGTGGGTGCTGAAGGAGGCGGCGGCCAAGTGTACCGGCCGCTGCGGGATGCAGGGGGTGCTCCACGGCTCGGAGGTGACGCTGCGCCCCCTCTCCGTGGGGGTGGACGGCATCGGGGCGGCGCTGACGCCCTTCCCGGAGGCGGGGCTGCACCTGGCGGTGTGCGCCGCCACAAACCTGCCCCTGGAGCCGGAGCTGACTATACTGTAACACTGAAAAAGCCGCTGCATTCGTGCAGCGGCTTTTTCAGAACCGAATCGGATTCAAAGGATGACAAAGGTGACGCCGTTGTTGTACCGCTCCAAATCCTGATCCCGCCGGAGGGCGTCGCAGCGCTGAAGGGCCTGGCGGGTCTCCTCCTCGAAGATAGAAAATTTCTCTCCGGGGACAAACCCGGCGATTTGCCCCCGCTCCTGCCGTGCGGACAGCTCCCGCCGGACGGCCACCCGGATCTTCCCCCCTGTCCCGGAGGAGCCGTAGCCGTGAATCAGCTTCACCACGGCGTAGCCCAGCCGCCTGCTGGTAATCAGCTCACTGTCCAGCCGCCGGAGGGCCTGCTCCACCGTGGGCAGCCCCTGCTCCAAATTCACCTGACGCAGCTGTCCCGCCACAGGGCATCCCTTCCTTCCGTTTTTGTACCATGATAGCACAGTTTCCGCCCTGTGACAAGAAAAAGACTTGCCAACCGGCCAAAACTGTGGCATAATAGGAGGGCATGAGCGTGGAGATGTATCGAAGTGGTCATAACGAGCCTGACTCGAAATCAGGTTACCCGTAAGGGTACGTGGGTTCGAATCCCACCGTCTCCGCCAGACAAATAGCCCCCAGCGGTACCGCTGGGGGTTGTTTTTATGTTTATTGTATCCTGAGTGCTACAACACCACAGAGTTTTGTTTGTCTAAGCAAACAAATTTTCCTCCTGGCGGTGTTTACAAAGGCTTGCAATGCTGTTATAATATAGATGCGGAGAAGTCCGCGTAAGATATAAACTACCATAGTGTGTAGCTCTGTATCGCCCCCCTTATGCCGCCTGCTTTCGGGCGACTTACAAATACGAAAGCCTGCTTGTGACTGCCCCCTGCCGTTCGGGGACTTATAAATAGGCGGCTTGCAAATCCCTCTGCTTCGGCAGGGGGATTGCCCTTATAATACACAGACAGAGGGGTTCCACCATGGAAGAGACAAGTATCCGAGAATGTGGGCTGTACATTCTCAGCGACCAGTATTTTCTGGATTTTCCCAGCGACCGCCATATGTGGAATAAACAGGAACGGCGGCCATATTTTTTCGCGGTGAAAGGCTCCAATGGCATCTATTGGCTTGTCCCCCTCAGTTCACAGGTAGAAAAATATCGCAAGAAAATGCAAAAGCACCAGAAAAGCGTTTATTGCCACATTGCAAAGGTAAAAGGCGAAGAAAAAGCCTTCCTGACCGGCAATGTTATCCCGGTGACGGAAGAGTACATCATACGCCCTTTCACCGTAAACGCCCATCCTTACATCGTGAAAAACCAAGCCGATACCAGGCAAATCATCTCCAAAGTGCGCCGGTATCTGGTATTGGTACGGGAAGAAAAATTAACGCCAGTTGTTGACATTTTGCAAATTGAGCAGGAGCTCCTCGCGAGAAGCGCGGCAGGCGTTTCGTAACCAGAGGGCTAATCCGACTTCCACCGTCTCCGCCAAACAACGCGGCGCGCAAGCTACAGCTTGCGCGCCTTTTCCTGTTCCGAAAACCATCATGCGCCGGTGAGGTATCGCCCCATCAGCTTCTCATAGACCCGCGCCAGCATCCACGGCTCGCTGACCATCCCCTGCACCTGGGCCGGGGTCAGCCAGCGGACGCCGGTGTTCTCCCCGGGGCAGGGGCGCAGCGGCTCAGTCTCCTCCGCCTCCACCAGCCAGGTCAGGTTGAAGTGCAGGTGACAGGGGACGTACTGCCCCCGCTTCTCATGGCCCGCCACAAAGAGCTGCTCCAGGGAGCAGGGCCGGGGGGACACCAGCCGCCCACCGGTGACGCCCGTTTCCTCCGCCAACTCCCGCAGGGCTACGGCGGCTAAATCCGCCTCCCCGTCGGCGTGGCCCCCGATCCACGACCAGGACTGATACAGGCTGTGGTACACCATCAGAGTTTTCGTCCGCTGAGGGTTCACCACCCACACGGAGGCGGTGAAGTGGCCCGCCAGATTCTCCCGCAGCAGGCAGTCCGGGTTTCGGGCGGCAAAGGCCAGCATGGAAGCCTTGTCCCGTTCCTCCTGCTCGTTCCAGGGGGAATATGCCCTGAGTTCCTCTAAAAGCGTCATGGTTCGTCAGCCTCCCAGCGCCTGGGCGATCTCCCGCTCCACCTCCTGCACCTCGTCCCAAAGGGTGCGGGCGGAGATGCGGAGGGAGCCGTGGCCCAGGATGATGACCTGCTCCAGCCCGTCGGACGTGGCCACCCGCACCCGATGATGTTTGCTGAGGTCCAGGGTGGCCTTTTCGATATACATATCCGCCGTCTCCGCCTCCTTCGTGTAGACCACATGGATGTTGTTGTACCGCTCCACCGAGCCGACGCCTCCCTTCACCTTGTAGGCGTCAAAGACCACGATGACCTCGCACCGGCGCATCCCCCGGTAGTTGCAGAGGATGTCCAGCAGCCTGTCCCTGGCGGCGGACAAATCCTCCCTGGCCAGGGCTTTCAGCTCGTCCCAGGCGAAGATGATATTGTAGCCGTCCACCAGCAGGTACTCCGTCTGGAGGGGCTGCTCCTTCAGCTTCACCGGCTTGCTCCGGCTTTCCTCCGTGCGGATGCGGGCCTGGGATTCAAAGGCCCGCCGCTGCTTCACCGGGCCGTAGGTCTGGGCGAAGATGGCCTCCAGCTCCTTATCCATCACCTGGGCGGCCCGGAACCGCCGGGCCCGCTCCTCCATGGGGGCGGCTTCCTCCTCCGGCTCCGGCTGCCGGGGCTGCCAGGAGGGCAGGTGCATATACTCCGGCACCTGCCGCCAGTTCACCACGAAGCCCGCGCCGTGGGCGCAGAACACGGAGTCCGGCGTGTTGGCAAGGTCGGCCTCCGGCTGATAGCCAGCTGCGGCGATGACCTCCTCGGCGTTGTGGCAGGGCCGGTACCCCGCCACGGTGCAGCTGAGCCGCCCCCGCCCTCCGGTGTAGGCGGCCAGCTCCGTCTGGTACCCCCGCAGGGTAGACACCGGAGCGCTGCCGGTCAGCACTGCGGTTTCCCGCCCCGTCTCCGCGATTTGGCAGGAGCCGGAGCGCTGCTCGATGTCGGTCATGGCTCGGCCCACCTGCTCCAGGGGCAGCTCCAGCCGGAGGTCATACCACGGCTCCAGCAGCAGGCTCTCCGCCTGCATCAGCCCCTGGCGGACGGCCCGATAGGTGGCCTGGCGAAAGTCGCCGCCCTCGGTGTGCTTCTCGTGGGCCCGGCCCGTCAGGAGGGTAATTTTCATGTCCGTGATAGGGGAGCCGGTCAGCACCCCCAGATGCTCCTTCTCCTCCAGGTGGGTCAAAATCAGCCGCTGCCAGTTTTTATCCAGCACGTCGCCGCTGCAGGCCGTGTCGAAGGTCAGGCCGCTGCCCCGCTCCCCCGGCTCCAGCAGGAGATGCACTTCCGCATAGTGCCGCAGGGGCTCAAAGTGGCCCACCCCCTCCACCGGGGCGGTGATGGTCTCCCGGTAGAGGATGCTCCCCTCCGAGAATCTCACCGCCAGCCCGAACCGGTCGGCGATCAGCCGCCGGAGCACCTCCAGCTGCACCTCGCCCATGAGCTGCATATGGATTTCCTGGAGCTGCTCCCGCCAGACGATGTGGAGCTGAGGGTCTTCCTCCTCCAGCTCCCGCAGCCTGGCCAGGGCGTCGTGGACGTTGCAGCCCTGGGGCAGCTCCACCCGATAGGTCAGCACCGGGGTCAGGGTGGAGGGCTGGCCCCCCGCTGCGCAGCCCAGCCCCTGGCCGATGAAGGTGTGCGTCAGGCCGGTGACGGCGCAGACCGTCCCCGCCGGGGCCTCCTCCACCTGCCGGAATCTCTGGCCGGAGTAGCGGCGGATTTGGTCGATTTTCTCCGCCCAGACCTCCCCCTCCGGCACGGGGCGGCCGTTCCGGCCCAGGGTGTCCCGGTTGGTCAGCAGCTGTTTGGGCCGCAGGCTGCCGCCGGTGACTTTCAGCCAGGTCAGCCGGTTGCCCCGGCTGTCCCGGGAGAGTTTGTACACCACTGCCCCAAACTCCGGGGGATAGGTGGGCGGCAGGGTGTACCGGGCCAGCCCGTCCAGTAGCTCCGTCACCCCGTCCAGCTTCAGCGCCGAGCCGAAGTAACAGGGGAACACTGTCCGCCGGGCCACGGCCTGGGCGATGGCCTCGTCCGTCAGCGCGCCCGTCTCCAGATACTGCTCCAAAAGGGCCTCGTCCGCCGCGGCGATGTCCTCCGCCCCCTCCGGGGCGGGGGCGGAACAGTCGCAGCAGCCGTCGTCCAGCCGCCCCTTTAGCTCGGCCAGCACCGCCTGCCGGTCGCTGCCCGGCAGATCCATCTTGTTGACAAAGAGGAAGGTGGGGATGCCCCGCTCCTTCAGCAGCCGCCACAGGGTCTCTGTGTGGCTCTGCACCCCGTCGGTGCCGCTGACGACCAGCACGGCGTAATCCAGCACCTGGAGGGTGCGCTCCATCTCCGCGGAGAAATCCACATGGCCTGGCGTGTCCAGCAGCGTCACCTCCAGCCCCTCCAGGGGCAAAATCGCCTGCTTGGAGAAGATGGTGATGCCCCGCTCCCGCTCTTGGGCGTCGGTGTCCAGAAAGGCGTCGCCGTGGTCCACCCGGCCCAGCTTCTTCAGCTGGCCGCCGGCGTACAGCATGGCCTCGGTCAGGGTGGTCTTGCCCGCGTCCACATGGGCCAGCAGGCCCACGCACAGCGGCCTGGCGTTGTGTTCTGTTGTCTGTCCGCCCATGGAACGGCCTCCCCTCACAGCGGTTCGCTGGGTTCATTCTACCACAAGGGGCGGGAATAGTCGAGGACGGATTTTCTGCAAAATCTGACCGCGGGCGGAATCCGCCCTACCGTTCCGGCCGCAGATATGCTATAATAGCGTTACAGCGCAAAGCGGCAGGGGTGCAGGGCCCCGCGCCATGAAAAGACAGAAAGGCGGTGCGCCATGAAGAAACCGGCCAAGCTGCTCTACCCCGCCTTTGACGGGGCCGCGCAGCAGTTCACCCTCTGGCCCCGGCACCTGGGGTCAGGCTGCTCCTTCCTGCTGGAGATCTGGAACGAGCCGGAGCAGCGAACCCAGCAGGCGCTGCTCCTGTTCCGCCGGGTGGCGGCGGTGGAGGTGTCCCTGAACCTGTGCGACAGCATGACGGGGGCGGATTTAGGGGGCTTCTACGAGCTGTACGGCAAGAAGCAGAAGCGCAGGCTGCTCCAGCGCAATTTCAAGCGCCGGAGGAAGGGCTGGCTCCTCTCCGGCGACTATGAGTACGACCCCGCCGACCCCCATGACTGCCTGAACGACCGGACAGAGCTGAACCGGCTGCTGGGGCAGCTGGACGACTACCACCTGTACCTCCTCCAGAGCTGGGGCGGCGCATACCTGCTGCTGGCCGGAGGGTACGAGGTGCAGGAAACGTGAGGTGACGCCCATGGAGGATCAGGAGCTGACCTATCAGAAGTCCCGCCAGCGGCGGGCGGGCATCGCCGCCCGGCAGTCTGTCGCCGCCGCCCTGCGCCGCGCCAGCGACCGCCGCATCTGCGCGTTTCTGCTGGAGAGCGACGCCTATCGCGCCGCCCAGACCATCCTGCTCTACGCCGCCGCAGGGGGCGAAGTAAACCTGGCGGAGTTTGCGGACCAGGCCCGGCGGGCGGGCAAGACGCTGTGCTATCCCCGCTGCCTCCCCGGCCGCCAGATGGACGCATTGGAGCCGCTTGGCCCGGACAGCTGGGAGGAGGGGGCTTACCACATTCTCACTCCCGTCCCGTCCCGCTCCCGGCGGATTCCGCCGGAGGACCTGGAGCTGATTCTGGTGCCCTGCGCCGCCTTTGACCCGTCCTGCCGGCGGGTGGGGATGGGCGGCGGCTACTATGACCGATTCCTGACCCTGTGCCCCAACGCCGCCACCGTCGGCGTGGCCTATGACTGCCAGCGGGTGGCCCGGGTGGCCTCCGGCCCCCTGGACGTGGGGCTGGACAGCTTCGTCACCGAGCTGCGGTGGTATCACAGGGCGGAATAGAACCCGTTACGACCACATATAAGGAGGATATTCCCATGGAAGCAATGACAAAGCAGAGCTGCGAGGCCTTTCTGGAGGCCCTCTCCACCAAGGCCGCCGTCCCCGGCGGCGGAGGAGCCTCCGCCCTGGTGGGGGCGGTGGGGGTCGCCCTGGGCAACATGGTGGGCAGCCTCACGGTGGGCAAGAAGAAGTATGCCGCCGTGGAGGAGGAGATGCAGCGCCTGAACCGGGAGGCCGCCGCCCTCCGGGCCCGGCTGGAGGAGCTGGTCACCGCCGACGCGGAGGCCTTCCGGCCCCTGTCCCAGGCCTATGCCCTCCCCTCCGCCACGCCGGAGGAGCAGGCCCACAAGGAGGCGGTGATGGAGGAGGCCCTGGACAGGGCCTGCGCCGTCCCCATGGACATCATGCGCGCGTGCTGCAAGGCGATCGCCCTGATTGAGGTATACGCCGCCCTGGGCAGCGTGATGGCGGTGTCCGACGCGGGGGTGGCCGCCGCCTGCTGCAAGGCAGCCCTCCAGGGGGCCAGCCTGAACGTGTTCATCAACACCCGCTCCATGGCCGACCGGGACAAGGCGGACAGCCTGAACCTGGAGGCGGAGGAGCTGCTGGACACCTGGTGCCCCCGGGCGGACAAGGTGTTTCGGGATGTGATGGGCCGCCTGAAATAATCCCACCAAACTTTGACAGAAAAGGAAGGTTCCCATGCCGATACTGCTGAAAGGCGCGCCCGTCGTGGCCGCCATGAATGAAGACTCCGCCGCCCGCTGCGCCGCATTGACGGCCAGGGGCATCACCCCCCAGCTGGCCATCGTCCGGGTGGGGGAGCGCCCTGACGACCTGAGCTACGAGCGGGGGGTGACGAAGCGCTGCGCCGCAGTGGGGGTGGCGGTGCGGCAATGCGTGCTGCCCGCCGATGCCGGCCAGGAGGCGCTGCTGGCCGTCATCGACCAGGTGAACCGGGACAGCGCCGTCCACGGCTGCCTGCTGTTCCGCCCCCTGCCCAAGGCTATGGACGACGGGGCGATTCGCGCCGCCCTGGCCCCGGAGAAGGACGTGGACGGCATCACCGACCTGAGCCTGGCCGGGGTGTTCACCGGGGCGGCGGTGGGCTTCGCCCCCTGCACCGCCCAGGCCTGCGCGGAGATTCTGGACTACTACCAAATCCCCCTGTCCGGCAAACGGGTGACGGTGGTGGGCCGGAGCCTGGTGGTAGGGAAGCCCGCCGCCATGCTGCTGGACCGGCGCAACGCCACTGTGACCATGTGCAACAGCCGCACCCAGAACCTGGCACAGGTCTGCCAGGAGGCGGACGTGGTGGTGGTGGCCATGGGCAAGTGCGGCGCCGTCGGCGGGGACTGCCTCCGCCCCGGCCAGACCGTGGTGGACGTGGGGATTCACGTCGGCCCGGACGGCAGGCTCCGGGGCGACGTCCGCTTTGACGAGGCGGAGGGCATCGTCTCCGCCATCACCCCCGTCCCCGGCGGGGTGGGGACCGTCACCAACTCCGTGCTGGTGCGCCACGTCATCGAGGCGGCGGAGCGGCAAACCGGAACGCTGTAAGCTGAGTTGTCAACCAATTTTATTTTATGGTTGACAATTACCTCCTGCTGTGGTATAGTAATCACGGTTCGGGGGCCGCGCCCGTCTGCGCGGCCCCGCTTGCCGAGGATTCTTTACCACAACAGGAGGCTTCTCTTATGCGCACGGAAACGACAAAGGTGGAACCGTCCACCCGCCCCAGCCAATCCCACGCCCACATC
This sequence comes from Clostridiales bacterium, assembly GCA_021205455.1. Taxonomy (GTDB): domain Bacteria; phylum Bacillota; class Clostridia; order Oscillospirales; family Oscillospiraceae; genus Onthomonas. The sequence goes on along the minus strand of JAJPXL010000061.1, from coordinate 16,355 downwards.
CGGGACCTGACCCTGATCGCCCTGTTCGCCGCGCTGATGGCGATCTGCTCCTGGATTTCCATCCCCGCCACCGTCCCCTTCACCCTGCAAACCTTCGGCGTCTTTGTGGCGGTGGGGCTGCTGGGGGGCAAGCGGGGCACCCTCTCCGTGCTGGTTTATATCCTGCTGGGGGCGGTGGGCCTGCCGGTGTTCGCCGGCTTTTCCGGGGGGCTGGGCTCGCTGTTCGGCTCCGCCGGCGGGTATATCATCGGCTTCCTGGGCTCCGCGCTGGTGATGTGGGCCATGGAGACGCTGCTGGGCACCGGGGCCGTGGCCCAAATCGCCTCCATGGTGGTGGGGCTGCTGGTGTGCTACGCCTTCGGCACGGCCTGGTTCATGGCGGTTTACACCAGCGCCAACGGGGCGGTGACGCTGCTGACGGTGCTGGGGTGGTGCGTGTTCCCCTTCATCGTGCCCGACCTCCTGAAAATCGTGCTGGCCTTTGTCCTGACCAACCGCTTGAAGCGGTACGTACCCCAGTGATAAAATTGAACTCCCCTTTGGCAGCAAAGCGCCCCAGCCCGAAACGGGCTGGGGCGCTTGTGGCCCGTTCCCGTAGAGCGCGCCGCGCCAGTGTCGCCTTTAAGACGGCTCCAGCTTCTGTTTCAGCTGGAACACCAGGTTCATAGCCTCGATGGGGGTCAGGGTGTTGATGTCCACCCGCCGCAGCTCCTCCGCCACCTCGAACACGTTCATATCCCCGAAGCTGCACTGCTCCGGCTCCTCTGCGGCGGGGGAGGCCCCGTCTGCCGGCATGGCCGCCGCCCCCTGCTCCAGCTCGGTGAGGATGGCTTTCGCCCTGGTCAGCACCTTGGGGGGCACTCCGGCCAGCTTCGCCACCTCGATGCCGTAGCTCTGGTCGGCCCCGCCCCGGACGATTTTCCGGAGGAACACCACGCTGTCCCCCCGTTTCTTCGCGGCCACGTTGTAGTTCTTCACCCCGTCCAGCTGGCCCTCCAGGGCGGTCAGCTCGTGGTAATGGGTGGCGAACAGGGTCTTGGCCCCCAGCTTCTTATGGTCGGCGCAGTATTCCAGCACCGCCCGGGCGATGCTCATGCCGTCATAGGTGGAGGTGCCCCGGCCAATTTCGTCCAGAATCAGCAGGGAGCGGGAGGTGGCGTTCTTCAAAAGCTCGGCCACCTCGGTCATCTCCACCATGAAGGTGGACTGGCCCCCGGCCAGGTCGTCGCTGGCCCCGATGCGGGTGAACACCCTGTCCAGGACGCCGATCCTCGCCCGCTTGGCCGGGACGAAGCTGCCCACCTGGGCCATCAAGCAGATCAGCGCCACCTGGCGCATATAGGTGCTCTTACCCGCCATATTGGGGCCGGTGATGATGGCCAGGGTGTTCTCCCCGCAGTCCAGGAAGGTGTCGTTGGGGACGAACAGGCTGTCCTTCTGCATCTGCTCCACCACCGGATGGCGGCCGTCGGTGATGTCCACCACGGTGGAGTCGTCCACCTCCGGCTTGCAGTAGTGGTTGTCCACCGCCACCTGGGCCAAGTCGCACAGCACGTCCACCGCCGCCACCGCCGACGCCGTGGCCTGAATCTGCTCCACCGCGTCCACGCACTTCTGGCGCAGGTCGCAGAACAGGTCGTACTCCAGCTTCACGATGCGGTCCTGGGCGGTGAGGATGTTGCTCTCCAGCCGCTTCAAATCATCGTTGATGAACCGCTCGGAGTTCACCGTGGTCTGCTTGCGCACCCAGTCCTTGGGCACCAGGTTCGCCTGCCCCCTGGACACCTCGATATAGTAGCCAAACACCTTGTTATACTTGATGCGGATATTTTTGATGCCGCAGCTCTCCCGCGTCTCCGCCTCGATGTTGGCGATGAGCTTTTGGGCGTTGTCCCGCACGTCCCGGAAGCCGTCCAGGGTTTCGTCATACCCCGATTGAATGATGCCGCCCTCCCGGATGGTGAAGGGCGGGTCGTCCACAATGGCCCGCTCCAGCAGGTCGGTCAGCTCCGGCAGGCCGTCCAGCTGCTCCCGCAGGGATTGCAGCAGCGGGGCGTTCAGCGGCTCCAGCAGGTCCTTCAGCTTCGGCACCTGCTTCAGCCCCACGGCGATGGCCGCCAGGTCCCGGCCCCCTGCGGAGCCGTAGGACACCCGTGAAATCAGCCGCTCCAGGTCGGTGATCTCCTTCAGGCACAGGGCGATCTCATTCCGGGCCACGCCGTCGCGGGTCAACGCCTCCACCGCATCCAGCCGCCTGCCGATCTCCGTGGGGCTGAGCAGCGGCTTCTCCAGCCACTGGCGCAGCAGCCGGGAGCCCATGGCGGTTTTCGTCTTGTCCAGCACCCACAGCAGGCTGCCCTTCTTCTCCTTGGTGCGGAGGGTCTCTGTCAGCTCCAGGTTCCGGCGGGCGGTCAAATCCAGCTCCATGAACCGGCCGTCGGCGTAGTAGTCCAGCCTGTGGATGTAGGACAGGTCGGTGCGCTGGGTCTCGTGCAGGTAGGACAGCAGCGCCCCCACCGCCTGGGTGGCCTCGGCCTTCCCCTCCGGCACGGCGGAAGGGTTCTCGAACTGCCGCTGGGCCAGCGCCCTGGCCTGCTCCAGCCCAAAGCAGTCCTCCGCCACCTGCTCCACCTGGCAGTCCAGCCGCTGCCGCAGCAGCTCGGTCAGGGCGGCGCTCTCCAGCGCGCCCTGGCTGAGGATGGCCTCCTTGGGGGCGAAGCGGCCCAGCTCGTTCATCAGATGCTCCACCGCGTCGCCGCCGGAGAAGGCGGTGGCGCTGCACTCGCCGGTGGAGATGTCGCAGAAGGCCACCCCCGCCCGGCTGCCGGACAGGTAGACGGCGGCGATATAGTTGTTCTTGTCCTCGTCCAGCAGCTCGGATTCCACCGCCGTACCGGAGGTGACGATGCGGACGATGTCCCGCTCCACAAGGCCCTGGGCCGTTGCCGGGTCCTCCATCTGCTCACAGATGGCCACCTTGTAGCCCTTCATCACCAGCTTGGCCAGGTAGGGCTGGTAGGAGTGGTAGGGGATGCCGCACATGGGCACCTTCTCCTCCTCCGGGATGTCCTTCTTCCGGTCCCGGGTGGTCAGGGTCAGCTCCAGCTCCCTGGACGCGGTGCGGGCGTCCTCGTCAAACATTTCGTAGAAGTCACCCAGGCGGAAGAACAGAATGCAGTCCGGGTACTTTTGCTTCATCTCCAGATATTGCTTTCTCATGGGGGTCAATTCTGCCATGGTGGTTTCTCGCTTTCTAATGATGTACTTTGCGTGGAGGTGTTGCCCTTTGGTCGTGGAAATCTGACTGTACGGCTACGTTATTCCCTTTTACCCAAGATAGGTTCCTTAAGTTAATGACATTGCCCCCGAAGGGGTAGGGAGCGTAGCGGAAATGCCGCTTGACGGCGGAGGGGTGCCGGCGTTAGCCGGTGGAGGGGTGACTAGCCACTAACAGCTAATCGCTATTAGCTGTTAGCCAGCTCCCCAAACAGCGCCCAGGTGGACGACCGCACGATGTTCACCTGCTGCCGGGTGCCGATCAGTTCCTCCGGCCCGTTCAGATGCACCAGCCGCCCGCCGTCGGTGCGGGCGGTCAGGTTGTGGTGCTTGTCCTGGGTGTTCACCCCGTCCACCAGCACCTGGAGGGTCTGCCCCACATAGGCGGCGTGCTTCTCGGCGGAGATGCCGTTCTGCACGTCCAGCAGCCGCTGGAAGTTGGCGCTCTTCTGCTCTTTGGGCATGGGGTCCTCCATCTCCGCCGCCGGGGTACCCTTCCGGGGGGAGAAGATAAAGGTGAACAGGGCGTCGAACCGCACCTCCTGAATCAGGGACAGGGTCTCCTCAAACTCTGCCTGGGTCTCCCCGGGGAACCCCACGATGACGTCGCTGGTCAGCACGATGTCGGGTATCAGCTCCCGCAGCCGCCGCACCTCATCCAGGTAGGTCTCCCGGTCATAGTGCCGGTTCATGGCCTTCAGCACCCGGCTGGAGCCAGACTGGAAGGGCAGATGAAGCTGGGGGGCCACCTTTTCGCAGGCCGCCATGGTCTCAAACAGCTCCTGGCTGGCGTCCCTGGGGTGGCTGGTCATGAAGCGAATCTGAAAGTCGCCGGGGATGGCGTTGCAGGCCCGCAGCAGCCCGGCGAAGTTCATCTCCAGCCCCAGGTCCTTGCCGTAGCTGTTGACGTTCTGCCCCAGCAGGGTGATGTCCTTGTAGCCCTGGTCGGCCAGCTCCCGGACCTCCTGCAAAATCAGCTCCGGCTGGCGGCTCCGCTCCCGCCCACGGACGTGGGGCACCACGCAGTAGGTGCAGAAGTTGTTGCAGCCGTACATGATGGACACCCACGCCTTCAGCTTGCCCTGGCGCTGCACCGGCAGGCCTTCGGCGATGTAGCCGTCCACGTCCGGCGTCTCAAACACCCGCCGGCGGGTCTGGAGGACGCTTTGCAGCAGCTCCGGGAACCGGTACAGGGCGTGGGGGCCGAACACCATGTCCACATAGCGGTAGGACCTACGTATCTTCTCCTCCATGTGGGGCTCCTGCATGGCGCAGCCGCAGAGGCAGATGATTTGCTCCGGCTTGTTGCGCTTGGTGTGGGACAGAGCCCCCACGTTGCCCAGCACCCGCATCTCCGCGTGCTCCCGAATGGCGCAGGTGTTGATGACGATGACGTCCGCCGCCCCCTCGTCCTCCGTCATGGCGTAGCCCATGCGGGAGAGCATCCCCCGAATCTGCTCAGAGTCGGCCTCGTTCTGCTGGCAGCCGTAGGTGTCTACCATGGCCAGCTTCGGGGCGGGGGAGGCGGCGTTCCGGGCCGCGATCTGGTCGCAGATGGCCAGCTGCCGGTCAATCTCCTCCTGGGGAATCAATACTGCCTGACGTTTCAAACCGGGTTCCTCCTAGTGCGATGCCCGAGGGCATTTTAATCCATATTAAAGTAGTATACCATATCCACGAAAAAGTGACAAGCACAAGGGCGAAAATTCTCGCGGGGCGCAGCGGCAAAGCCCTGCTCCCCTTCCAAAGCCTCATCGAAGGAAAGCAGGGCTCGCGCAGGAACGGCCGCCGCCCCTGTCAGGACAGGGTATACACCGAGCCGTCCGCCATCTCTGCCTGGGTGGCGGCATCCGTCTCCCGGGCGTACTGGGGGTTCAGCTCCGACAGGTCGTTGTAGGAGATCAGAAAGCGGGTGGTGCCCATGGCGTAGGGGCCGATGCTGTACTCCCCGGCCAGGAACACCACCCCGTCCTCCGCCAGGTAGAAGCAGCCGTCCTGCACCACATAGTCGGAGACGGTGTCGGCGTAGTCGTCAAAGAGGCCGCCCTCTCCGTCGGCCTGGATGGTATCGCACAGCTGCACGATGAGGTCGGCGCAGGCGTCCGCCACGCCTTCCCCCAGGTCGGCCAGGGTGATGCGGCTGCCGGTGGTCAGGTCGTAGCACAGGGGCATATAAGCGGAGCCGCCGTGGGCCCCGCCGGAATAGGCGTAGGTCAGGGTCAGCAGGCTCAGCACCTGGCCGCTCCACCGCTCCACCTCTATCGCCTGGCTCAGGGCATAGGCTCCGTCAAAGGTATCGTCCTCCAACCGCAGTTCGACCAGCCCGTCCGCTTCGGACAGGAGGGCATCCAGCTCGCTGCCCAGGTCGGCCTGGATGGCGGCGGTCACGGCCTCATCGCCGCCGGTCACCGTGGCCACAACGTAGGAGAATTCCAGCAGCGTGCTGCCGTCCTCCCCTATGCGGTCGTCGGTCACGTCCTCCAGGGAGACCCCCTCCGCCTCTGTTGTCATGGACGCGTCCTCCGGAGCGGCGGCGCTCTCCGGTTCCGCTTCGCTGCGCTCCGGTTCGGCGGCGCTGGCCTCCTCCGGCGCGGCGGAGCTGCTCTCCAATTGGGGTTCGCTGTCCGCCTCTGAGGCAGCGCTGCTGTCAGGCTGGGCGCTGCTGCTCTCCGCAGCCGTCTGGCTGCCGCAGGCTGCCAGCGCCAGGGTCATGGCCAGGGCCAGCAGGAGGCATAAAATTCGCTTCATGGAAATGATTCTCCTTTCGTATGGTTCGCATTGATTATACCATCCATTCGCCTGGGATGCCAGAACAATCCGATAACAAAACAGTAAAATTGGTTACACGAATCAAATTGCAATATTTTGTCATTATTCCTTCACTCATGCCCATTTCAGTTCCGGTTTTTTCGCTGGTTTTTGTGGATTCCTACAATCTTTTGCAAGTTGTCAAGTTTGCTATTGCATTTTGAAGTGGAATCTGCTACACTACAACATGACAAGGATGTCAGTGCCCCGCAGGTGAGGCGCTGGCGTTTTTGTTTCTGTCCGGTGTCTCCCCGCGCGGGGCAGAACCTCCGGCGCGTCGGGCGCTCCCTCCTTTCTTCCGCCTGGCGTACCGCTTCCTTTTCCTCCTCCTTATGCCTTTTTCGGGAAAGCCTCCGGTGTGCGCACCGGAGGCTTTCGCCCTGTTCGGGTGGGACCGCTGCGCGCGCCCCGCGAAACCCTCCGCCTCCGGGAAAATTCACCGGCAAAACTCACTTTCTGCCTTGACGAAATTTGCCGGGGCGGTTACAATAGAACTGATTGTAGTGCAGTCAGCACGAAGCTGCCGCAGCCCTGCGCGGGATGGACGGCAGTGTTCCGGCCGGACGGCGGCCCGCGCAAACGCCGCCCGAATGTACGAAGGAGGCACTTTCTCATGTCTGTCAAGCATATTTTCGTCACCGGCGGCGTGGTTTCCGGCCTGGGCAAGGGCATCACCGCCGCCTCCCTGGGCCGCCTGCTGAAGCAGCGGGGTCTGCGGGTGGCGCTGCAAAAGCTGGACCCCTATATGAACGTGGACCCCGGCACCATGAACCCCATTCAGCACGGCGAGGTATTCGTCACCGAAGACGGGGCGGAGACCGACCTGGACCTGGGCCACTATGAGCGGTTCGTAGACGAAAACCTGACGGTGAACTCCTCCGTCTCCTCCGGCAAGATTTACTCCACCGTGCTGGACAAGGAGCGCCACGGCGACTTCCTGGGCCGCACCGTGCAGATCATCCCCCATATCACCGACGAAATCAAGAACCGCATCTACCGGATGGAGAAGGGCGCGCCCAAGGACGTGATCATCACGGAGATCGGCGGCACCGTGGGCGATATCGAGTCCCAGCCCTTCCTGGAGGCCATCCGGCAAATCAGCCGGGAGCTGCCCCCGGAGGACTGTATGTTCATCCACGTCTCCCTCATCGTCCCCATCCCCGGCTCCGGGGAGCAGAAGAGCAAGCCCACCCAGCACTCCTGCAAGGAGCTGCTGAGCATCGGCATCCAGCCCGACATCATCATGTGCCGGGCGGACAACCCCATCGACAGCGACATCCGCCGGAAAATCGCCCTGTTCTGCAACATCCCGCCGGAGAACGCCATCGCCAACCTGACCGCCCCCATCCTCTACGAGGTGCCCCTGATGCTGGAGGCCGAGGGTCTGGGCAAGGTGGTGTGCAAGCGGCTGAAGCTGGACTGCCCGCCCCCCGACCTGACGGAGTGGAGCGCCATGGTGGCCCGGGCCAAGGCCGTGGTGGACGGCGAGGTGGAGATTGCCCTGGTGGGCAAGTATGTGGCCCTCCATGACAGCTATCTTTCCGTAGTGGAGGCCCTGACCCACGGCGGCATTGAGAACGATGTAAAAATCAAAATCCGCTGGGTGGACTCCGAGCTGGTGGACGAGACCAATGCGGCGGAGCAGCTTGCCGGCGTCCACGGCATCATTGTCCCCGGCGGCTTTGGCGACCGGGGCATCCAGGGCATGATCGACGCTATCCACTGGGCCAGGGTGAACAACGTCCCCTCCTTCGGCATCTGCCTGGGGATGCAGATGACGGTGGTGGAATATGCCCGCTCCATGGCGGGCCTCACCGACGCCCACTCCTCCGAGCTTTGCAAAAACACCCCCTATCCCGTCATCGACCTGATGCCGGAGCAGCGGGATGTCCATGACAAGGGGGCCAGTATGCGGCTGGGGGCCTACCCCTGCAAGCTGATTGACCACGACTCCTGCACCTATGCCGCCTACAGGGAGGAGGTCATCTACGAGCGCCACCGTCACCGCTACGAGTTCAACAACGACTATCGGGAGATCCTCACCAAGAACGGCCTGAAGCTGGTGGGCCTGTCCCCCAACGACCGGCTGGTGGAGGTGGTGGAGGTGCCCAACCACCCCTGGATGGTGGGCGTCCAGTTCCACCCCGAGCTGAAGAGCCGCCCCAACAAGGCCCACCCCCTGTTCCGGGACTTCATCCGGGCCGCCAAGCGGTACCGCGAGGAAGCCTGTCAGACGGAGGGCTGACGGGGCCTTCAAAAAAGGGATTCATTCCCCTTGACTTTGCCCTTCCCCATGTTATAATAAGGGCACTGGCTCGGAGGGCATATCATTCGGCAGAAATGATGCGCCGGATAAGGCTACAGGCTGAAACGCCTGTACTTTATCCGGCGTTGTTTTTTCGGGCGGGACGACATCAGGAGGGGTTCCCATGGACTTTTTGACCGGAAACATCAGGACGATTTACTTCAAATACCTGGCCATGGCCTTTGGCGGTTCGCTGATTTCCTCCGTCTACGGCATTGTGGACATGGCGATGGTGGGCAACTACCAGGGGCCGGACGGCACCTCCGCCCTGGCCATTGCCGCGCCGCTGTGGAACATCATTTTCAGCCTGGGGATGCTGATGGGCATCGGCGGCGCCGTCCTGCTCAGCACCCTGCGGGGCGCGGGGCCGGGGAACGAGGCGGCTTCCAACCAGTTCTTCACCGCCGCCGTCATCGGCGGGGCGTTCCTGTCCGCAGTGGTGTGGGTTGGGCTGATCTTCTTTGACACCCAGCTGCTGACGTTCTTTGGGGCCACGGAGGAGCTGCTGCCCCTGGTGCAGCAGTACATCCTGCCCATCAAATTTATGGTACCCGTCTACCTGTGGACCCAGCTCCTCTCGGCCTTCCTCCGCAACGACGGCGACCCCGGCCTGGCTACGGCGGCGGTGTGGATCGGCTGCGTGTTCAACATCGTGGCGGACTATGTCTTCATCTTCGTCATGGACTGGGGGCTGTTCGGCGCGGGCTTCGCCACCATCCTGGGGACGATCCTCACCCTGATCATCATGCTGGCCCACTTTTTTCGCAAAAAGAACACCCTCCGCCTGGTGCGGCCTGTGGCGCTGGGGGCAAAGCTGTGGAAGATCACCGTCACCGGCTTCTCCACCTTCTTCGTGGACGTGGCGATGGGGATTCTGACCATCCTGTTCAACCGGCAGATTATGGCCCTGCTGGGCTCCAACGCCCTGTCGGTCTACGCCATCATCATCAACATCAGCACCCTGGTGCAGACCTGCGCCTACAGCATCGGGCAGGCGGCCCAGCCCATCCTCTCCACCAACTTCGGCGCGAAGCAGAGCGGCCGCATCCGCGGGGTGCTTGGCTACGCCCTGGGGACGGTGGCGGTGCTCAGCGTGGTGTGGACGGTCCTGGACCTGGCCGTCCCCAACGCCCTGGTGGGTCTGTTCATGACCCCCACGGAGGAGATTCTGGCCATCGCCCCCACCATTATACGGCGGTACAGCCTCTCCTACCTGCTGCTGCCCTTCAACATCTTCTCCACCTACTACTTCCAGGCGCTGATGCAGCCGGGGACCGCCTTCGCCGTCTCCGTCTCCCGGGGGGCGGTGGTCAGCGGGGCGCTGATTTACCTCCTGCCGGCGGTGGCGGGGGCGGACGCCATCTGGTTCGCCATGCCCATCACCGAGCTGGTGGTGGCCGCCTATGTGGCGGTGATGATGGTGCGGTATACCCGGCGGCTGCCCACTCCTGTTGATGCGGCCGCCGCCGACCGCCCCTGAATGGTAATGCCATCCACTTTCACGGGATAAAGGAGATGCCGTTTGGCCTTTCCGGTGGGGTGGTATCTCCTTAGATGTGGTTCTTTGGAAAGAATTACCGTGTCTGCCCTCCCGGCGGGGTTGGTTTTCCTTAGATATGGTTCTTTTGAATAGAATACCGCGTTTGCCCTCCCGGCGGGGTTGTCTTTCCTTAGATATGGTTCTTGGAAGGGGATACCGTGTTTGCCCTCCCGGCGGGGTGGTTACTCCTTAGATGAGGTTCTTTAAATAGAATACCGCGTTTGCCCTTGCCAGGGCATGGCCTGCTTTTCTCGGCGGGACGAGAAATAGGGCCCGCCGGGAGGGCAAATACGGCATCTCCTTCCAAAAACCATATCTCAGGAGAAGCACCCCCTCCCGGCGGGCAAACACAGCAGTTCCTTCAAAGACCCATATCTAAGGAGAAAACGGGCGGGCGCGCCCCGCGCCCGCCCTACTCCACGCACTCCAAATACACCGCGGCCGCCGCCTGGGCGAACAGCCGCGCCCCGGCCAGCGCCTCCTGGAGGGTGTTGCCGCTGGTGCCTACCTCCACCAGCACGGAGCCGGCGGTCAGGTGCTGATTGAACCGCTGGCTCCTCAGGTCGATGTCCCTGGCCAGGTCGGAGGACAGGGACACCATGGCCGCCTGGAGCCGGACGGCCACCGCCATATTGTCCGTCCAGTTGGGATGCTCCAGGCCACTGTCGTTGGTGCCCACCACCAGCATGACCTGGGCCACCGCCTCGCCGTCCACCTCCGTGGTGGTGGCGTAGGCGGTGCCGTCGCTGCCGATGAGGGCGTCCCGGTGGACGTCCAGCACCACAGCGATGGTGGGGTATTCCTCCAGATACGCCTGAATCCCCGCCAGGGAGCGGCCATAGCTGCCGTTGTAGCTGGGGTAGTCGTAGGTGGTGGTGTCGTGGATGACGCTGAGGCCGTAGCTCTCCAGCACGGCCTTTATCTCCTCCCCGATGCGCACCATATTGTAGTTCTCATCGGTGGTGCGGCTGGTGTCCGTCTCGGTGTACACGTCGTCCCCGCTCATGGTGTAGGCCTCCGTGGTATGGGTATGCATAATGAGGATTTGTGGCCCTTCCTCCGCGCTTTGCAGCGTCAGGGGCAGCTCGCCGCTGAGCAGGGCGGAGACGTCCACGCTTTTGCCGCTGGTGTTGTTATCCACCCCGATGGCGCTGGCGGAGACGCTGCCCACGTCCACCGCTGGGGCATCCTCGCTGTCCTCCTCCGGCTCCGTGTCGGAGGAGGACGCTGCTGCTTCCGGCTCCGCCTCCGACTCCTCCGGCTCCGGGTCGGAAAGGGAGGCGGCCGCTTCCGCTTCGCCATTTTCCGCTTCCGGTGCTTCCTCCGGAGGCGCTTCGCTTTCCGGGTCGTTTTCCCCGGCTGAGGCTTCCTCCTCCAGCCAGGCGGCTACCGCCTCCCCCTGAATGGCCAACTCCGGGGTATCCTCCACCGCCAGGCGGAGCACCCCGTCCAGCCCTGCGCCCTCCAGGGGGTCGTCCGTCTCCCCCAGGGCGGCCTCCAGCAGCGCCGTCACCGCCGCCTCCCCGGTGCAGAGGGAGGAGAGCGTGTCCCACGCGCCGGACAGGTCCGCCGTTCGGGCCGTCAGCCACACCGCCGCTCCGGCGCTGACCAGCGCCACCCCCCGGTGGAGCAGCTTCCTCGGTTGCTTCATTGGTATCACCCGCCCTTTCCGTCAGGAAAGGGTATGCCGTTCCGCCGCCGGATATGACGGGGCGGGCAGTCTCCCCTTGTCATTTTTGCCGGGACAGGGTACAACAGGCAGAAAAGCAGGCCCTTTCCCGGATTGCAGGCGTTCAGCATAAGCGCTGCGATTCGTTCCGTCACTCCCATTACCTCATACGGGGCTGCCCGCTGTTTGATTTGACGCTTACCTTAAACCGATGTGATTGAACCGAAAAATCGCCTCCAGGAGCGTTCTCCTGGAGGCGATGATAACGAAGCAGGAAGCTGTGCCGACGGCAGTCCGGCGTCAGTCCGCCAGGGCGGCGGTGATGATGGCCATGGAGTAGACCTCCATGCCGTTGCAGCCGCGGGACAGGTCGTTGATGGGGGCGTTCAGGCCCAGCAGGATGGGGCCGTAGGCGTCGAACTGGCCCAGGCGCTGAGCGATCTTGTAACCGATGTTGCCGGCGTTGATGTCGGGGAAGACAAAGACGTTGGCGCGGCCGGCCACGGCGGAGTCGGGGCACTTGGTCTCCGCCACACGGGGGGAGACGGCGGCGTCGAACTGCAGCTCGCCGTCGATGGTCAGGTCGGGGCGCATCTCCTTGGCAATGCGGGTGGCCTCGACCATCTTGTCCACATCCTCACCGGCGCCGGAGCCGTGGGTGGAGTAGCTCAGGAAGGCGACCTTGGGGTCGATGCCGAACACCTTGCCGCACTCAGCGCAGTAGATGCCGGTCTCGGCGATCTCCTGGGCGGAGGGCTTGATATTGATGGCGCAGTCGCCAAAGGCCAGCACCTCGTTCTCACCGGTGGCGGAGGGGCGGACCAGAATGAAGCAGGAGGAGACGCTGTTATAGCCCGGTTTGGTCTTGATGATCTGGAGAGCGGGGCGGACGGTGTCGGCGGTGGAGTATGTAGCGCCGCCCAGCAGGGCGTCGGCAACGCCCATCTTCACCAGCATAGTGCCGAAGTAATTGCCCTGGTGCAGCATGGGGATGGCCTTCTCCGGGGTCATGCCCTTCTTCTTGCGCAGCTCGCAGAACAGGTCCACCATCTCGTCAAACCGATCCCAGTTGTTGGGGTCGATGATGTTGGCGCCCCGGACGTTGTAGCCCGCGTCCTCAGCGGCTATGGCGATGTCGTCAGGGTTGCCCACCAGGATGGGGGTCAGGAAGTTGCTGGCCAGCAGGCGGGACGCAGCCTCCAGGATGCGGGGGTCGGTGCCCTCCGTGAATACGATGGTCTTCGGGTTGGCCTTCAGCTTCTGAATCATGCTGCCAAAACCAAAACTCATAAATTTCAGCCTCCTAAATAGTATTTGGATGCATAGCATTCATTTGCCTTAGTATACAACTTTGGCGGATTTATTTCAAGGAGAATTGTGGGCAATTTCAGCAGAAATTTTAAAAATTTTCTCAGAAGGAGGGGAAATCCGCCCTTATCCTCAGCGCGCTTAGCGGAAAAGAAGCGGCAGCCCCCTCCCGCCTCCGCCCCCTGCCAGACACGAATTGGCCTTTTCGCCTCTTTTTTAGAGGATTTGCCAGTTTACAGGGCAAAAAAACACGATATAATGAAGTGAGAATTATGATATGGGAGGTTGCGCCATGAAATTCATCAAAATGCACGGCTGCGGCAACGACTACGTCTATGTGGACTGCACCAGGGAGCCCCTGGCCGACCCCAACGGCGTGGCAAAGCTGGTCAGCGACCGGCACTTCGGCATCGGCTCCGACGGGCTGATTCTGATTTGCCCCTCTGAGGTGGCGGACTTCCGCATGGCCATGTACAACGCCGACGGCAGCGAGGGGGCCATGTGCGGCAACGGCGTCCGCTGCGTGGCGAAGTTCGTCTATGACGAGGGGCTGTCCCCCAAAACCGAACTGGCCATTGAGACGAAAGCGGGCATCAAGTACCTCTCCCTGACGGTGGAGGGCGGCAAGGTGTCCCAGGTGCGGGTGGATATGGGCGCGCCCTCCACCCTGGCGAAAGACCTCCCCGTGATAGGGCTAGGGGATGAGGTCATCGGTCAGCCGGTGTCCGTCGGCGGACGGGAGTGGGTGATGACCTGCGTCTCCATGGGCAACCCCCACGCCGTTGTGTGGTGCGACGATGTAAAGTACCTGCCCATTGAGCAGTTTGGCCCCCTCTTTGAGCATCACCCCATGTTCCCCGACCGGGTGAACACTGAGTTCGTCCGGGTGACGGACCGGCAGAATCTGGAAATGCGGGTCTGGGAGCGGGGCGCGGGGGAGACCTGGGCCTGCGGCACCGGGGCCTGCGCCACCGCGGTGGCCGCTTACCGCAACGGCCTGTGCGACAGCCTGGTGACCGTTCACCTGCTGGGGGGCGACCTGACCATCCAGGTGACGGAGGACACCGTCCTGATGACCGGCCCGGCCACCACCGTGTTCCGGGGCGAGATTGACCTATAACGATTCGTGGAGGAAAAGGAGAACAACGCCATGCAGCTGATTGATTTGGTATTCCGTATGAACTATACCCTGTGCCAGGGCACCATGGAGCGGGAGATCTCCGCCCTGGTGTACGACTCCCGCAAGGCCCGGCCCGGGTGCATCTTTATCTGTATGCCCGGAGCCGTCACCGACGGCCACAAGTACATCCCCGATGTGATTGCAAAAGGGGCCGCCGCCGTGGTGGTGGAGCATGATGTCACCGTGCCGGAGGACGTGACCATCCTGAAGGTGGAGAACGCCCGGGTGGCCCTGGCGGAGCTGTCCGCCGCCTGGTTCGGCCATCCTGCGGAGAAGCTGACCACCATCGGCGTCACCGGCACCAAGGGCAAGACCACCACCACCTACATGATTCGGGGCATCCTGGAAAAGGCGGGGCTGAAAACCGGCCTCATCGGCACCATCGAGGCCATCATCGGGGAGGAGCACATCCACGCGGTGAACACCACCCCGGAGTCCTTCCTGGTGCAGGAGTACTTCGCCAAAATGGTGGAGGCCGGTATCCAGTATGTGGTGATGGAGGTGTCCTCCCAGGCCATGAAGCTGGACCGGGTGGCGGGCTTCACCTATGACTACGCCATCTTCACCAATCTGGAGCCGGACCACATCGGCCCCGGCGAGCATGAGAGCATGGAGGAGTATATCGCCTGCAAGGGGAAGCTGTTCCGCCAGTGCAAAGTGGGCCTGGCCAACGCCGACGCGGACTATCTGGAGCAGGTGATGGAGGGCCACACCTGCCAGCTGGAGACCTTCGGCATGGGGGAGGCCGCCGACCTGCGGGCGGTGAACCTCCAGCGCATCCACCAGCCCGGCTACCTGGGGGTGCAGTACGACCTGGAGGGGCTGGAGCAGTACACCGTTCGGGTGGACATTCCCGGCGACTTCACGGTGTACAACTCCCTGGCCGCCATCGCCCTGTGCCGTCACCTGGGGGTGCCCCGGGAGGCCGTCTTGCAGGCTCTGAACACCATCCAGGTGAAGGGGCGGCTGGAGATTTACCCCACCCCCGGGGACTACACCCTGATGATCGACTACGCCCACAACGCCATGAGTCTGGAGGCCCTGCTGACCAACATCCGGGCCTACGGCCCCAAGCGCATCCTGTGCCTGTTCGGCTGCGGCGGCAACCGGGCCAGGAGCCGCCGGTATGAGATGGGGGAGGTGTCCTCCCGGCTGGCGGACCTGACAGTGGTGACCAGCGATAACCCCAGGAACGAGGACCCCCTGGCCATCATTGACGATATTCTGGTGGGCGTCCGCAGGGCGGACGGCGCTTATGTCACCATCCCCGACCGGAAGGAGGCCATCCGCTACTGCATGGAGCAGGGCCAGGCGGGGGATGTCGTCATCCTGGCTGGCAAGGGCCACGAGGACTATCAGGAGATCCGCGGCGTCCGCCACCACATGGATGAGCGGGAGCTGATTGAGGAGATCATCCGGGAGGGGACTGCGGTATGAGAATCAACGCCATTCACCACATCTGCCTGAAGGCCGCCACCTCCGAGGAGTGGGAGAAGGCGCTGGACTTCTATGAAAACGTCCTGGGGCTGGCGGTGCGCCGCCAGTGGCCGGGAGGCGTGATGCTCTGCGCGGGCAACTCCGTCCTCGAGCTGTACGACAGCTGCGAGGGGCCGCTGCCCCAGGGCGTCATCCGCCATGTGGCCCTGTCCACCCCCGACGTGGACGAGTACATCGCCGCCGTTCGGGCCGCAGGCTACCCCGTCACCGTGGAGCCGAAGGACGTGACCCTGCCCAGCGTGCCGCCCTGCCCCATCCGCATCGCCTTCTGCCAGGGGCCCCTGGGGGAGGAGATCGAGTTCTTCTGCGAGAAGCGGGAGGCCCATCCTCTGAAATGCTACGGCACCATGATTTGCCCCAACTGCGTGGAGGCCCAGGCGGCGCTGCGGGAGAAGGGGATAGATTACGAGTTCATCGACATCACCGCCTCCACCGCCAACCTGAAGGAGTTCCTGCACCTGCGGGACAGCGACCCGGCCTTTGACCGGGTGAAGGAGAAGGGCACCATCGGCATCCCCTGCTTCCAGAGGGCGGACGGCAGCCTGACCTTCCAGCTGGAGGATTGCCTGGAGTGAACGTAACAGCCAGCTCGGCGTTGCCTGGGCTGGCTGTTTTTTTGCGCTTTTGTCCTTTTGGGGCAATGTCATCAACTTAGGGGCATTACACTCCTTAGACAAAGTTTGATGAAGAAAATAGGTTTTTGCCCTTGCCAGGGCGGGGCCTACTTTTCTCGCTCCGCCGAGAAAAGTAGCAAAAGAGGGCGGCTCAAGGG
>JAJPXL010000085.1 GCA_021205455.1 Clostridiales bacterium | reverse complement strand
CTCTTTCCCCCATTTCTCGGCGGCGCGAGAAATGGGGCCCGCCGGGAGGGCAAACACGTTATTTCCTTCCAATAACCATATCTAAGGAGAGCAGCCCCACCGGAAGGACAAACGCGGTAGCTCCTTCAAAGAACCATATCTAAGGAGAAACCCCACCGGGAAGGCAAACCGTTGTTCCTTCCAGTATCCTTATCTAAGGAGGAAAAGGCGCGGGCGCAGGAGGAACCTCTGCCATCCATTCCTCAGAAATCAGCCCCTCAAATTGACGATATTCTTTTCCAGTCAACTCAAAAAATCCTCGTGGTACCTTGACAATCTCATCCAACAGGCGTATAATTCCTAGGTACCGAAAAGATAGAATTTGAAAAGGAAACGAGGGAATCCCATGCAACAGGAACCAAGCGCCGCTCCCCTCGCCCAGCGGGAGCAGCTCTACGAGCTGATGGAGTACGCCAGCCGGTTCATCCACCACTACCTGGGCCGGGGGAAGGGCCAGGGCCGCATCCTCTACCTGCTGAACCGGGACGGGGCTATGACCCAGCAGGAATTGCAGGGTATGCTGCACATCCAGTCCAGCTCCACCAGCGAGATACTGACCAAGCTGGAGACCGCCGGATTCATCACCCGCCAGCGGGACGAGGCGGACAAGCGCCGGTGCATCGTCGCCATCACCCCGGCCGGGATCGCCGACCTGACGGAGCATGAGGCGGCCCGGCAGGAGCGGCGGGCTATGCTCTACGACAGCCTGACGCCGGAGGAGGAGGCGGAGCTGGTGCGCATCCTGACCAAGCTCCGGGCCAGCTGGGAGGCCCTGCCGCCCCGCCATGCCCAGAGCCGACAGCCGGCAGAGAGAGAGGAGGAATCACACCAATGAACCTGATTTTCCGCTATATGAAGAAGCAGGGGAAGCTGATCGGCGTCAGCATGACCCTGAAAACCCTGGGCACTCTGGGGGAGCTGATGATCCCCTACATCCTGGAGCACATCATTGACGTGGTGGTGCCCCAGGGGAAGGAATCCCTGGTGCTGCTCTGGGGCTGCTGCATGGTCGCGGCGGCGGTGCTGGTGCGTACCCTGAACGTGAGGGCCAACCGCACCGCCGTCTTTGTGGGGAAGGACTGCATCCGTTCCCTGCGCTATGACCTGTTCCAGAAGACCATCAACCTGTCCGGGGCCCAGTTCGACCGGTTCGGCCTGCCCTCCCTGACCTCTCGGATGACCTCGGACTCCTACAACGTCCAGGACTTCATGGTGTCCGTCCAGGCCATGGGCATCCGCTCCCCCATGATGCTGCTGGGGGGCATCGTCGTCACCATGGTGATGGACCCGGCCCTGTCCGGCATCCTGTGCATCATGGTGCCCATCCTGGGGGTGACGGTGTTCTGCATCACCCGCTACGGCATCCCCCTGTACACCAAAGTGCAGACCAGCGTGGACCGGGTGGTGCAGGTGCTGCGGGAGAACATCACCGGCATCCGGGTGGTGAAGGCCCTGTCCAAGGAGGAGTATGAGCGGAACCGCTTCCGCCAGGCCAACGAACAGCTCACCAATAACGACGTGCGTGCCAGCATCACCATGGCCACCCCAGGCCCGGTGATGCAGCTGGCGCTGAATATCGGCCTGACCCTGGTGGTCATCGTGGGGGCCTACCGGGTGAACAGCGGGGCCATTCAGCCCGGCGTGATTCTGGCCTTCCTGACCTACTTCAACATGATTTTACAGGGGGTCATGGGCTTAAACCGCATCTTTATGACCGCCTCCAAGGCTATCGCCTCGGCTGACCGTATCGACCTGATTTTACAGACCGGAGACGACCAGCCGGTGCTGGAGGAGGCGGGCCGCACGATGGACACCGACGCCCATATCGTCTTTGACCACGTCAGCTTCAGCTACCACAAGACCGGGGAGCAGTGCCTCTCCGACATCAGCTTCACCCTCCGCCCCGGGGAGAGCCTGGGCATCATCGGGGCCACCGGCAGCGGCAAGACCACCATCGTCAACCTGCTGATGCGGTTCTACGACTGCGACCAGGGCGGCGTCTACATCCGAGGCAGGGACGTGCGCACCTACGACCGGGACACCCTGCGGGAGATGTTCGGCGTGGTGTTCCAGAACGACACCATCTTTAACGACACCCTGGGGGAGAACATCTCCTTTGGCCGGAACCTGGCGGACGAGGCGGTGCGTCAGGCGGCCCAGACCGCCAACATTGCGGACTTCATCGAGGGGCTGGAGCAGGGCTACCAGTACCGGGCGGACATCAAGGGGGCCAACCTCAGCGGCGGCCAGAAGCAGCGGATGCTGGTGGCCCGTGCGGTGGCCGACCATCCGGAGATTCTGGTGCTGGACGACTCCTCCAGCGCCCTGGACTACAAGACGGATGCCGCCCTCCGGAAGGCCATTCAGACCGGCTACAGCAGCTCCACCCTGATTATGATTGCCCAGCGGGTCAGCTCCATTATGAATCTGGACCACATTCTGGTGCTGGAGGAAGGAAAAATGATTGGCTACGGCACCCATCAGGAACTGCTGCAAACCTGCCCCGCCTACCTGGATATTTACCAGTCCCAGATGGGCGACATCGCGTAAGGAGGGAATTTTATGCCATCGAACACGCAAACCTCCCAGGCGGGGGACGCCATCCAGGGCCGCCGCCTGAAGAACAAGCGGGGCACCATGCTCCGGCTGCTGAGCTATGCGGGGAACTATAAAATCCTGATGATTTTGGCGCTGACGCTGTGCCTGGTCAGCAATCTGCTGGCCCTGGCGGGGCCGATTCTGGCGGGCCGGGCCATCGCCGAGGCAGAGGCCGGTGTGGGGCAGGTCAACTTTGACAACGTGTTCCACTACGCCAGGCTGATGCTGGTGTGCTACGTCACCTCCTCCCTGCTGACCCTGGTTATCAACTACATTATGATGCACGTTGGCCGGTGGATCGGCCGGCAGATGCGCAGCGAAATCTTCGATAAGCTAATGCGCCTCCCTGTCCGGTACTTCGACCAGAACGCCGCAGGCGACATCATCAGCCACGTCTCCTACGACGTGGACGTGGCCTGCCTCAGCATTTCCACCGACATTGTGCAAATCATGACCAGCGTGGTCACCATTGTCGGCTCCCTGGTGATGATGATTTACATCAGCCCCGTCCTGACCCTGACCATGGGCATTACCATCCCCCTGGCGGTGGTCTACACCCAGCGGATGGGGAAGATCACCCGGCCCCTGTTCTCCAAGCGCTCCGCCGCCTACGGCAAGATGAACGGCTACGCGGAGGAGATTTTCTCCGGCCAGAAGACGGTGCTGGCCTACGCCCAGGAGGACACCTTCCTCCACAAGTTCAACGCCATCAACGAGGAGGCCGCCGACGCCTTCTATCACGCCAGCTATTACGGCATGAGCATCGGCCCCACCGTGGGCTCCATCAACAACCTGGGGCTGGCCCTCATCGGCATCTTCGGCGGAGTGCTGTATTTGAACGGGATGGTGTCCCTGGAGCATATCTCCTCCTTTGTGCTGTACTCCCGGAAGTTCTCCAACCCCATCAATGAGATCGCCAACATCATCAACGAGATTTACTCCGCCCTCTCCGCCGCCGACCGGGTGTTCACCCTCCTGGACCAGCCGGAGGAGTCGGAGGACCGGCTGGGGGCCGCCGACCTGGACCATGTGCGGGGGGATGTGGAGCTGCGGGATGTGTCCTTCGGCTACACCCCGGACAAGACCATCATTCACCACTTCGACCTAAAGGCGGACGCGGGCAAGCTGATTGCCATCGTCGGCCCCACCGGCGCGGGCAAGACCACCATCATCAATCTGCTGATGCGGTTCTATGACGTGGACGAGGGGGACATCCTGGTGGACGGCAGGGAGATTCTGGATGTGACCCGCCACAGCCTCCGCCGGGCCTACGCCATGGTGTTGCAGGACACCTGGCTCTTCAACGGCACCATCTACGAGAACATCGCCTACGGCAAGGAGGGGGCCACCCGGGAGGAGGTCATCGCCGTGGCCAAGGCCGCCAACATCCATCACTACATCATGCAGCTCCCCGACGGCTACGACACCGTCATCGGTGAGGACGGCGGCAACATCTCCAAGGGGCAGAAGCAGCTGCTGACCATCGCAAGGGCCATGCTGTACGACGCGAAGATGCTGATTCTGGACGAGGCCACCTCCAACGTGGACACCAACACCGAGCGGCAGATTCAGGCCGCCATGCGGGATTTGATGAAGGACAAGACCTGTTTCGTCATCGCCCACCGGCTGTCCACCATCCAGAACGCCGACCGGATCCTGGTGGTGAACCAGGGCAACATCGTGGAGCAGGGGACGCACGCCGAGCTGATGGCCCGGCGGGGGTTCTACTATAAGATGTATGCCTCGCAGTTTGAGTGAGGGGGTTCCCCCTCACTCGGCGGAGGCGGCCGGGGGCCGCCCGTTTGCTCCTTAGATGTGGTTCTTGGAAGGAGGTACTGCGGTTGCCCTCCAGGAGGGGCTGCTCTCCTTAGGGAACCTCTGACTTAATCTTCACTATCGTATCGGCCTCAGATATGATA
>JAJPXL010000074.1 GCA_021205455.1 Clostridiales bacterium | reverse complement strand
CGCTACTACCATTATCTCATATAGGGGCTACCCGCTGTTTGGTTTGACGCTTACCCAGATGCCGCCCATCGAACTGAATCAATACGAGGAGAGAAGCAGGTTCGCTTCTCTCCTCGTATTTTTGTATTGGCGCAGGGAATCCCTTATAAAAACAGCTCACATTCTTTTCGGTTTGCACAGAGGGCGCCAAGCGCCACGCCGCCCAGACTGGTGATAACGCGGCCCAGCTTCTTTGCCCCAACGGGACAGATGGAAATGCACCGCATACAGCTGATACACTTTTTGCTGTCCGGATTCATTGTTACGGGGTCAATCGCCCCAACGGGACACTGCTGCGCACAGAGCCCGCATTTCACGCAGGCTTCGGAAGCATCCGGCGCCATACCAGGCATGGAAAGACCGGATTTTTCTGGAACCTGCCCGGGAACGGAAGGCACCGAATCGTCCGTTCCGGTGAGCTTCCGGCGAATTTGAACTGCCATTTCGTTCAGCTGCATTTCATCCTCCGCGTCTGGCCGACCGGCCGCAACCTTCCGTGCAATTGAGTGCTCCGCCAGGGCGGCAACAGCTGCAACCGGTCGGAATCCGGCTTTGCGGGAGAGGTTCAGCAGCTCAGCCAGGGTGTTGTCATAGGCGCGGTTCCCGTAGACGCAGACAAGAATTGCCCTGGCATTTTTCCCGGATATCGCCCCCAGCCGGTCAGCCGCAGTCTGGGGGACACGTCCGCCGTAGGAGGGAACCGCAATCAGGGCGACATCCTCCTCCGTTAAAGCCGCTTTTGAGAAATCCGCATTCCGGTCACACAAATCGATTTCCAGACGCTGTTCTGCCAGGGCCTGGCTCAAGATGTCAGCGGCCTTCTTTGTCCCGCCGGTTGGGCTGAACGTGATTTCATAAAATTTCATTTTTTCTCCTTTCCCACGAATGGTCGGGCAGGGAAGCGCTGCGTTCCCGCACCTGTACAAAGTCTGTCCGCTATAGTTCAAACCGCAGACCTGTTGTGAGCCTGTGTATCCGGTCCCCAAGTCGGCTGCGGAGCGCTTCCAATCCCGATATGCCGGTGCAATGTCCGGTGTAAATCTGCTGAACGCCTTCCCGACGGAAAACGTCGCAAAGCGCGTCAACCTCTGCGTCTGAAAAGGTGCAGATTTCTTTACCGTCCCGTTTGCCCTTCATGTGCAGGCCGCCGACATATGCCAAAACCTGCTTTTGCCCGCAGGCCTCTTTCGCCTCGCGGAGAATGGTGGCGGCCCCTGCATGGGAGCAGCTGTTGAAAACAACCAGACCATGAGGGGTATCGAGCACCAGGCTCTGCTCATGGGCAAAATCATCGGGAACGACTTGGCTTGCCTGCCGCTTATACAGCCCGCTCCTTGCGCCGATTCGGTCAAGCCCCTGCGTGCTGTGGGGCACAAGAACGACCCTCGGAAAGAGAGCTCTGATGCCATCAATCAGGATGAACCTGTCCCGATGGGAGGCCACCTGCTGCGGCACGCTGATTTCATGTATCCCACCCGCTGCGGAGAGATAGGTATCCAGCGCTCCCTTCTGTGCGTATACCCTTGCGGCTGGCTCCCGGTTAAACAGCTCCGCAAAGCCGCCGGAGTGGTCATAGTGCCCGTGGGACAGGACGTAAGCGTCCAGGCCGGTCAGAGGGATCCCCAGGGCATCCGCATTCCGGCAGAAGGCGTCGGTGCTTCCCGCATCCAGCAATATCCGCATTCCAGCGTATTCGATGAAAAGGCTCAGCCCATGTTCACAGGCAAGTCCGCCGTCTGATGTATTTTCAATCAATACGGTGACACTGACATCGTAGCCCATAGGGATTCACCTCCAGTTCCGATTCCATGGCTTTCTCCCATTTTACGCCTACCTTCTTCAAAAATCAATATCTATGGGAACGATGCAAAACGCCCGCGAAAGACGGGATTCTTTCGCGGGTGTTTTTGCTATTCCGGTTTCAATGCTGCAGTTTTTAGTCAGTGCCTGTCGGCAAGCTCTTTCAGCGTGAATACTCTGCCGCAGCTTTGGCACTGAAAGATGTAACCATAATGGTTGACCTGTGCATTCTGGACGAAGAACGGGTCCGACGACGAATTGACGTCCTTGCCTTCCACTCTTTTACAGGTTTTTTCCCTCACGAGCTGCCCTGAACAGTCTGGGCAGCGTTTTGAATGGAACAGCAGCGTTTTCAGTTCGGAAGCCGTAAAATCATATTTGAAGCCATCGGCCTTTTTCTTCTCCTGCATAATAAACATCCCTTCCTTTTTTGGTATTCTTACTTTTAACCTGCATGCGCGGTTACGCAAATGAGTCATCAATTGTCTGGAATATTGCGCCGTCCACATCTACGATTTCCTCAATGGGAATGTTTGTCCCGTCCGTCAGTGCAACAAGCCGTTGTGACGCATCGATCTTCTTTACGGTGCCTGCAACGGTGCAATAGGCGCCTCCTGCTTTGTGCTCATCTGGGACGAAGTAGGTGACTTCTATCACAGGGGCTGCCGCCAGATTCTCCTGGAGTAGGTTCAGACGCTCCGATATTTTCTGCTTTTGCGCATCGTCCAGCTCCACCCGCTGGTCGGTCAGGCGCGCTGTTTCCTGCACAGCGGTATCGTACCCAGTGAGCGCCGCGAACGGCGAGAACTGTGCCGCCCGGTCAAGCATGGACATGTGGGGACGGTTTTCCGAAACATGGTGTGGTAGATTGATGATATCGCTATAATCTCGGCTCATGGCATTGCCTCCTCTCTATGTGGACACAAATCACGTTCTTCCCCATATGCGTTCAGAATACCGACAGCCTGAAGGTAAGACTAGGTGATTGTGGAGCCAACGAATTTCATGCCGCGCTTCTTCAAGTCCTTAGAGATGGAATCGGAAAGCGGGGGAGGTTGTACGCATATGATAATCCTCCACGACAGTCTCACCGTTGGTAAACTCCCGGATATACGCATCAAAGCAGCAGCTTCTAAAAATTCCAAAGTATCACTTTCCGGCTTTTTTTACAATCTGACTATCGAACATCAAACCGTTTATTATTTGTTTTCTGTTTTTCCTGTTTTTGTCAGTATCCGGTAAAAACATATCGAACAAAAGGAAGGATTGGTCTTTCCACGTAAATGCTCCGGAGTGACAGCATCTGTTTCGCAGATTGGTTCCGTCAGACAGCTTGTTTTCAAAAGATCTCCACCACGACTCATCATACGTGCGTGCACCATCGGTTTGCAGCTTTTGTGGTAAATCGGACGAGTTTTGCTTTAGGATATATGCAATGGTGCCTAAAGTCATCTCCGTTCCCTCGTTTACATCCTTCAAAGCAACTTTTCCGCGCCCTTTTCCTTTGCCGGATATCGTAAACTCCGGAAATGCCCTGGCCAGGGGCTTACAAAAGCAATCCTTCATGTGCAATTCAAAGGCTTTGCAAAACCAAATGGCACAGGTCGCAGCATCCAGCTGTCTGTTGATGTCCGTGTACAGCGATTCGAAGAAATAATAGGACTTGATTCCCATGATTAAATTTTCCTTGACCCGGGGTGAAAAGTTATCCAGTTCTTTCATGCTTTGGAAGCCGAACCGCTTCATCCGTTCTTCGGTCAAATCAATATCAATGAAAGAGTTTAGCCCTTGCGCGAAGTCACCGGTTGTAAGATTGTAATCAACCGTTCCGTCTTCGGCAACCGTTTCTTCCGTAAAAGAAGTGATGGAGGGCAAGCAGTCGATTGCACGGAGCAGTTCTTGCTTGCGTTCCTCGCCGTCCAAATCTGAGTTGGAAATTTCAGCGATTCTCCTGATTGCAAAGGTATCCAAGATTGTTTTCGCTGCGCTGACACAGTCAGACGCTTCCCACGCCTTTGCATCGTCAATTACGTATAGGCGGTATTTGGCACGGGTAGCTGCGACATTGACGATATTCTCGTTTACCCAACGGATTGCGCCCTTTGACTTTTGCCCCCTATCGCATCCAAGAAGAAGGATAACCTCGCTTGCCTCCCGCCCCTGAAACGTGTGGACAGTGCCGATCCTCTTGTGTTCATCATCTAACATATACTGCGCGTACCCGTGGTCATGCTCTTTGATATATTTTTTTATTCCTGAAACCACGGTGGTAAAGGGAGATATGATGAAAAGGCTTGGTTGATTGCTTTTGGAAAAAGCAATGTCCAGCAGCTCACACACCTTCTTCCCCTGCGCTTCAACAAAGTGATTGCCGCTTCCCAGCTCATTCCCAACCACGTTAATCCATTGTGATTTATTGAGGGTGAGCGTGGATACATCCTTTGGCTCCCTTGTCTGCTGCTTCATGATATTGTTGTATGAAATCTGATTGGAAATATCATACATGGGGGAGATGCAGCGCCGGTGCACCAAAAGAGGACAGCCAACCCACTCTGCACCGTTCGCCCCGGACAAGTAGGTTCCGAATCGATTTTGGGCATCCGCAAAGGTTTGCACAGAGAGGGTTTTGCTTTTGTATGGAGCGAGATCAGGGTCCGCATATGCTTTCTTCAGCAGAAGTAAATCATCCGTAACGACCGGCTCTACCTGTCTGGGGTCGCCGACAATCATTGCGCGCCGGCACCGGTACAGTGCGCCCAGCGCCATCTGCGGCGGTGCCTGTCCGGCTTCATCCACTATCAGCAGCCCAAAGGAACCGGCAGTCTTTACGTCCTTAAACATTGTTGCGACAGACGCAAACGTTGTAGATATTACAGGGACAAGCAAAAACAGGGATTGGAATAAGGCAGGCACCACCGTCGCTCTGTCCCTATCGCTAAAGGTGACCATTTCTTTGTCATTGTTTTTCTCAAGACGCCAATATTGTGCCAGCGTCTTATAATTGTCCCTTAAGGACTTCGACGAGAGGATGAATTCCTGGTTCATTCGCATTGCCAACGCAAACAGCTTCTCACGCTCACGGTTGTATAATTCCGTCATCCACGGATTCGCAACCTGTGCTTTGGTGGCAACATCGGTATTCTCTGAGAAAAGCTGATCAAGGAATTTATCGTCCAGCAGGACGCAATGGTCCTTGGGGTTCTGCGCAATACGCATTGCCAGAGCATCACAATCGGCACAAGCCGCATCATAAGCGGTCTGCGCTGTGAAACGCCTTTTCTCCAGCCCGTCAACCGCAGCATCTTCTTCTACCAGTTCCCTCTGCTTACGATTGAGCATGTCCTCTTGCTGTGAAATTTGGGCCTCAAGGGAGCGCTTTTCTTCTGAAAGCGCCTGCAGACGAAGCTGAAGCTCCTGCAACCGCGCCTCTTGCGCTGAAATATGCTCGCCAAGTCTGGCGGCATCTCCGGTATATTCTTCCGCCAGCGCGGCGGCAGCTGCATACTTCCTTTTGTCGAATATTTTTTCCCAAAGGCTGACAGAGTTTTGCACGCTTAAAGCCTTAGAAAGTAGGCTTTTCTTTTCCGCCTGCAACTTCTTGACATCTGCCTTCACTTTGTCGAACTCACTTTGGACATCGCGCCTTCGCGACAGACAATCGGCATAGTCCAACTTTAACGCCTGAAGGCGATGATTGCACTGTTGTATATCATTCGCAATTCTTCCGCAGCGTTGGATGTAGGTGGTTTTTCCATCCTCCAGCTGCTTTTGCGCGCGCGTCAGCTCCCGTTCAAGCGTGCTCTTTTTGTCAAGCACACTGATGGAAGTTCGCATTCTTTTTTGGTAATCCTTCACCTTCTCCAGCTGGGCGAGAAATTGGCTGCGCGCCTGTATATACTTCTTTTCATGGGCCGCCACCAAATCGTTGCTGCGCATATTATATTTGAGCGGTTTCATTACCTGACGATAAAACCGTGATAAGTTTGTTTTTTTCCCAAGGGGAGCAGAAATTAATCCCCAAGCCTCCTGGTTGGAATCCCCCAACAGGGCCTGCGCGTATGAGGTAAAGTAAACGCCGTTCCTATCGTCGGAATCACCTGGCGCAAACAGATCGGCGACTTCCTCTAACGCGTCCACAAGCTCTGGGAAGTCACCGTCCGCAGGGGACAAATCTTTTACCATGCTGACAGGCAGCTCTTTTGAAATGTTTTCTACTGCCGCATTGTTGCAGGAAGCGACCAGAATGCCGTAATCGTTTATCCGGTCATTTTTCAGACTATACCAATGGCGAATATATTTGTCATAATAGGGGTTTCCAGCCGCCCCACCGGAAAAGTCATTGCTTACAAACGCATCATCCGATTTTTCGTATTCCGACAGCAAGATTGCCCGGTCAACAATATTGCTCACAATGATTTCCTTCAAAAGGGTGGTTTTTCCTGTGCCGGGAGGGCCATTGACGGAAAAAATCCGACTGCACGCCTCGCCGGTGTTTTCCGTCACTTTACCAAGTGCGAGATTGATGGCGGCCTGCTGCATAAAAGCCGGCATATATCTTGACGGCCATTTGCCCAGCGGGGCATTCAGGACATCGAAAATATGTGACAGCAGATCGTGATAACCCCGCCTGTCCTGTTCCTCTGCCGGTTTGCGAACCAGATCTCTCCGGTTTGCCTCAAAATTGCGGTGCGGAGACAGCACATAATCACACAATTCCTGCTGCATATATGGGTGGACATTTTCGTTTCCAACCCAATCTTTCATCAGAAAGGCGAGATCATTCGCATAATAGCTGTCAGAAAGTCCTGTATAAGTGTCTTCATCCCGTTCAGCGCGCACCTCCGCGTTCAAGAAAAGCTGAAATTCCACACGGCCTGTCCTTTTCAGGCAGCTTGATTCGCCGCTGCCTTCAAAGAGCGTGTTGACAAAGCCCTGTTCAATATCCCTGAGCAGATTCCACAGCGTTTTCTCCGTCACTGCAAGCGGGGAAAACTCTTCAACACTGTTTTCCTCTGGAACGGTCTGTTCTTCGGAAGCGTCTTCGACGGAGGAATCCAGCGCCTTTTCACTTGTGAAATATTTCTCCTCTAAAGCACGCATCTCTTCCCGATATAGCTGCTCGTTCAGCAGCGTAGAGAGCTCGGTTCTTGATGCCTTATAAACCTGCGTTGCAGCCCAAAGCACAGGCGACAATGAAAGCGAGTGCTCCACATACACGCCGCTTGGGGACAGCTGCAGGCTGAGGCAGGCAATCTGATCCTGATTTTTTTCAGGCGTTTTTTCAGCCTCTGAGTCATATGGAAGCTTTTTCCGCAGTACATCAATGCAGTTTTCGCGTGGAATTTGTCCCAGGTAAATGGTCAGATTCCCCCACGCACCCATGCCGCACTGCTCCGCCTCGCTGATAAGCCGGTCAGAAAGCGGTGAATCACTGCCTTCCTCCAGCGGCAAATAGTCTTTCAGTGAGGGCTCCGGTTTCGGTTTCGATTTGCCGCGTGACAGCTGTATTTTTTGTTTGTTGACCTTTATTTTTGTTGCGGATAAATCCTTTGCGTCTCCTTTCTGAGACAGAAATTCCAACACATACCAATAATCAAGAACCTTTCTAAGGTTGTCATTGACGTCAGATGACAGCATGGCTTGCACTCCTTTCGCAGAGATTTATAGCCGCATATGCCGTTCCTTGCGGCGTTGTCCTGTTCGCTCATGGGGTTCCATAAGACGATAGTACCCCAATTTTACGCGATTGTCCAGGCCGAATTTTGAACGTAATCCGCGCAAAGCGGAGCGTCGGCAGCGGGCGCTCTGTTTCAATGGTTCCCGCTGCATGAAGGGCCTTCGGATGCATTGCGAAACTGGCTGAGAAATGTTATAATGACGCAAAAGGCAGGGAGAGGGGATGGTTGTATGGTGGAAATCGCTGTGGTAGAGGATAATCCTCAGGATGCAGCGCTGCTGGAGGAGCATCTCAGGCGTTACCAGGAGGCCACAGAAACGCCGCTCTCCGTCACGCTGTTTTCGGATGGGGCGGAGCTGCTGGAGCCCTACACGCCCCGATGGGATTTGATCCTTCTGGACATCCAGATGGCGCAGATGGACGGCATGGAAACCGCCCGGCGCATCCGCCAGCAGGACGAAGGGGTGGTGTTGGTCTTTGTCACCTCCATGACCCGGTACGCTGTGGAGGGCTACCGGGTGAACGCGCTGGACTACCTGCTGAAACCGGTGACATATCCCCAGTTGAAGCTGAGCATGGATCGGGTCATGGCCCTGCTGCGGAGGAACGAGAGCCGCTCCCTCCTGCTACCCCAGGAGGACCAACTGGTGAAGGTGTCCGTGGCGGATATCCTCTACGCCGAGGTGCAGGACCATGAGCTTCGCGTTGTCACTACGACGGACTGTTACCGCCTCAGGGCCACGCTGAATGACCTGGAGCGGAAGCTGGAGGGGGCCAACTTCGCCCGATGTAACCGGCATTATCTGGTGAATCTGCGCAACGTGACCTCTGTGGGTCGGGACAGCGTGAAGGTGGGCGACTATGAGCTGCCCTTCAGTCGGCCGATGCGGAAGCCGTTTTTGCAGGCCTATGCGGCCTATTTGGGGGTGGAGCTGTGATGACGGCGGTACAGGAATATTTCTTTTTTTATCCTCTGGAGATGCTGACCGCTGCGCTGGTCTTTATCCTGCCCCTGGAGAAGCGGAAAAAGCCGGTTCTGAGGGCGGTTGGATTTGCGGTTTCCATCTGCCTTCTGTTCCGGCTGTCCTTTCTTTTCGCAGAGCATCTGTATGAGATCGGTTGGCTAACGGTACAGACGAGTGCGCAAGGCAGTTATCTCTCCACACTGTTCTGGTGCGGCCTGCTGTTCCTTCTGATGATTCCGATGGTTTTGGGCATCTGCCGGGTCCCGTTGCGGGAGGCGGCGTACTGCGCCGCCTGCGCCTACCTGATAGAGCATATCGCCTATTGCATCCGTCTGTTGGAAAATTGGGTGTTGGCACCGGCGGAGGTGTCGCCGGGGAGTTTGCTCTACATTATTGATTATATTGTGGTCTATGTTTTTGTGTATGCTCTGTTTGTCCGCAAAATGGTGCAGAAGGGGCACTATGCTACCAATGCGATGAACTCCCTGGGGCTGACACTCAGTGTGCTGGCGGTGGTGCTTGTCATGAGCGTGTTGGCCTCTGCCTATGGGTTTGAGGCAGTTCACGCCGTCTATGCCCTGTTCTGCTGCGTCTATGCCCTCTACGGTCAGCTCCGGCAGCAGCAGAAGCAGGGCCTGGAACAGGAGCTTGCCCTCCAGAAGCAGCTCTGGCAGCAGCAGAAGAACCAGTACGAGATGAGCCGGGACACCATTCAGCTCATCGACCAGAAGTGCCATGACCTGAAGCATCAGGTGGAAGCCCTGCGCCATATCGACGAGCCGGCGTATAAGAACGCCTTTATTGACTCCCTCCAGGACGCGGTGATGATTTACGACACGAAAATCGAGACGGGAAACGAAATCCTGAACACCGTCCTGACGGAAAAAAGCCTCCGGTGCCAGCAGGCACACATCACCCTGACCTGCCTGGCGGAGGGCAGCGCCCTGGCCTTTCTGGATGCCGTAGACCTTTACACCCTGTTTGGCAACGCCCTGGACAACGCCATGGAGGCGGTGTCCGCCCTGGAGGAGGAGAACCGCCTCATCCGGGTGACGGTGCGGCAGCGGTCCGGCCTGGTTCTGGTGCAGGTGGAGAACCCCTACCAGGGCACCCTGGTCCTGGAGAACGGCCTGCCGGAGACCAGCAAGGGGGAGGAGAAGGGCTGGCACGGCTTCGGCCTGCGGAGCATTCAGAGCATTGCCGAGCGCTATCAGGGTATCTTTCAAATCAGCGCCGAGGGGCAGGTGTTCCGCCTCCGCATCACCTTTCCTGCGAACGCGCAATTTACGGCAGAAAAACAACAGCCTGCGGCAAATCAGCCCACTTTTTACTAACTCTGTGTTAGAATCCTCCTATCCAAACGGGGAGCATCCCCGCAAAAAAAACGGATAGGAGGATTCTTTATGGAAAAGAAGAAAAAGCACCCGGGATTGGCGTTGAAAATCGTCACCACCGCATTGCGGGGCCTTGTCTGCCTCATTCTTGTGGTGCTGATGGTTGCGGTCAACACCATCCTGCCCGGCTACGAACGGATGGTGGACAGCCTGCTGAACGGCTTCGACATCTCCGTGGACAATTCCGATGTGGACACCACTGGTCTTGACCTGGATTACTACACCGCCGACTACACCGCTGAGACCATCAGCGACGCCGAGGACGCCCTGGCTGACCAAATCGCTGACGAGGGCGTCGTCCTGCTGGAGAACGACGGCACCCTGCCCCTCAGCTCAGACACGGTGTACAGCCTGTTCAGCGTGAACAGCGCGACGGTCACCTCTACGGACAGCATGACGGGCGGCCGGAGCCTCCAGACCCTGTTCTCCGAGGCAGGGGTCAGCATCAACACTACCCTGTGGGACTTCTACTCTGCCAAGTCCGGCGAGGGCTACGGTCTGGGCAGCGGCTCCATCAGCTACGGCGACGATGAGGACTTCTCCATCAACGAGGTGCCCCTCAGCGAGCTGGAGGCGGAGGATGGCCTGCTGGAGAGCGTGGAAGGCACCGTTCCCATCTATTGGCTCAAGCGGGTAGCCGGCGAGGGCCGGGATATGCCCCGCTCCATGTATAACCACACCGACATCGAGGAGGACAAGAGCAAGAGCTACCTGGAGCCGGACTCCATCGAGCTGGAGATTCTCCAATACCTGAACGACAACTTTGACCAGGTTATTCTGGTGGTGAACTCCAACGCTGCTCTGGAACTGGGCTGGCTGGAGGACTACCCCAACATCACGGCGGTTCTCTATGCGCCCGACGGCATTACAGCTATCCCCCGCATCCTCACCGGCGAGGTGAACCCCTCCGGCCGGACGGTGGACACCTTCGCTGCCGACGCACTGGCCTCCCCCGCCGCCCAGAACTTCGGCGATTATCAGTACACTGACGAGGACGGCAACATGACCGTCTACAACTACGTTTCCTACGAAGAGGGCATCTACGTGGGCTATAAGTACTACGAGACCCGCTATGAGGACGTGGTGCTGAACCAAGGCAACGCCGGGGATTACGACTATGACACCGAGGTAGTCTATCCCTTCGGCTACGGTCTAAGCTACACCACCTTCGAGTGGGCTAACATGACCACCACCTGGACAGAGGACACCTGCACCGTCACCGTGGACGTGACCAACACCGGCGACGTGGCAGGCAAGGACGTGGTGGAGGTCTACATCCAGTCCCCCTACACCGAGTACGACATCGAAAACAGCGTGGAAAAGGCCTCCGTTGCCCTGGTGGGCTATGGCAAGACCAGCGAGCTGGAACCGGGGGCCACCGAGACGGTGGAAATCTCCTTCTCCCGGGAGCAGCTGAAATCCTATGACTACACCAACGCCCAGACCTACATCCTGGACGCCGGGGACTATTACGTCACCGCCGCCGCCAACGCCCACGCCGCCGTAAACAACGTTCTGGCCGCCAAGGGGGCCGACGTGGAAGGAGACGCCTACTTTACCTCCCTCTATGTGGTGGAGGAGTTTGACGCCACCACCTACTCCGTGGACAGCTACAGTGGCGTGGAGATCACCAACCAGCTCTCCGATGCCCAGGGCGACGTCACCTATCTGACCCGGTCCGACTGGGTCGGCACCTTCCCAACCCACGACGGCGAGGTCAGCAGCCAGGTCTCCACCTGGGGCAACGAGATCAACGGCGAGGACGGGGTCTCCTACACCTACACCAAGACCGCCAGCGACGAGCTGCTGGCCCAGCTGGAGAGCTTTGACTCCGGCACTCCGGTGGACGCCTCCACCATCGAGGCGGACATCGTCTACGGGGCGGACAACGGACTGACCCTCATCGACCTGCGCGGTTTGGACTATGACGACCCCCTGTGGGACGACCTGCTGGACCAGCTCACCGCCGAGGACTATTATAACACTATCGCCCTGTCCGGCTACGGCGTGGAAGCCATCGAGAGCGTGGACAAGCCCTTCACTATCGATGCAGATGCCGCCAATGGGTTGCTCTACGGCGGTACCGGAACGTATTACCACAATTCCATGACCCTGGCGCAGACCTGGAACCAGGAGCTGGCGCTGGAATACGGTATCATGATCGGCAACGAGGCCCTGCTGGGCGGCTGCAACGGCTGGTATGCCCCTGCCATGAACATCCACCGCACCCCCTTCTCCGGGCGGAACGGCGAGTATTATTCTGAGGACGCCTTCCTCTCCGGAGCCGTGGCTTCCAACTCCATCTATGGGGCAGCCACCAAGGGCGTGTACGCCTATATCAAGCACTTTGCCTTCAACGACCAGGAGAACCACCGGGGCGACCGGGACGGCCAGTACTCCATCGCCACCTGGCTCAATGAACAGGCAGCCCGGGAAATCTACCTGGTTCCCTTTGAGATGTGCATGAAGGTGGGGGATGTGGAGCTGAAGTACATTGCCCAGGATGAGGACGGCAACCTCTCCAACGCCACCACCACCATCCGGGCGTCTCAGGCGGTCATGACCTCCTTCAACCGGGTGGGGGCCACCTGGGCAGGCGGCGACTATGGCCTGCTCACCGGCATCCTCCGCAACGAGTGGGCCTTTGACGGCTTCGTGCTGACGGACAACGCCAACACCGGCGTGTTCATGGACGGCTACCAGATGACCGAGGCAGGAGGCGATGCCAAGCTGACCTATCTGGAGGATTCCGCCAGGTATGACTTTGACGAGTACGACGAGGCCACCTACTACTACGCCCGCCAGGCCATGCACCACATCCTCTACACCATCGCCAACTCCAACGCCATGAACGGCCTGGCCCCCGGCGGTACCTTTGTGGAGGGAACGCGCATCGTGGACAAGCTCATGATCGGGATCAACGTTGTCTGTGTCCTGCTGATTCTGTGGATCGCCTACACCATCTTCCGCACCTTCAAGCCCAGCAAGCGCAAGCTGGCCAAGCTGGAGCGCAAGGCGGCGAAAAAGGCTGCCAAAAAAGCCGCAAAGCAGGCATAACGCCTGCATCCAAGTGATACGCACGCTTCCCATAACCAACGCCCCGACAGCATTCGCTGTCGGGGCGCTTGGCTTCGCGGGCGAAACAGGCGTTGGCATAAAGCGGCTGACCAGAATGTTCCTATCATGTGACTTGCCGGGAGGGCACTGTCTCATTCAAACTCCTGTAAATAATTTACCTGTATCTGCACCCCGGTTGTATCTTTTCCCTTGTGATGGTATACTTGATGTCAGAACGCATCAGCAACCCTGACTTCAAATGCAAAAGGGAGGAGAGCAGGGAGCAGCATGGGCAGCGCAAATTTGGGCTGCGGGATAAGATTGGATGTGCGCAAGGCGGTTCCCGCGGCGCTCAGCAGTGCGCTGCCTGGCAAAAGGCAAGGCGGTGAGAATGCCGTTCGGATGAAAGAGATGAACCGCTGAAGCGGACGAAGAGGACAAGGAGGACAAGTATGCATAAAACTGATTTAACGATTCCAGACGTTCTCGGCGGGTGTGAAACTGCAGCGGCGTGGGAATGCCGGAGAGCGGACATTCTGGAGAATTTGGTTCAGACAGAGTATGGGAAACGCCCTGACCTGCCCTATGAAGTGTCCTGGTCAGAGCGCCTCCGCGCATCCATAGACGAACTGAACGCCGTTCATATTCACACAGAGCTCACCGTTCGCACCGAGCTGGGGGCGTATACCTTTCCGGTGGCGGTGTTTCTGCCAAAGCGGGACCGGAAGGTTCCCGCTGCGGTGCTGATTTGCAGCCAGTCAAAATCCATTCAGCCGATGCAGCTGCCGTCTGTCATGGCGGGAAAGAGGCCGCAGGAGCTGGCAGCGATGGCGAAACAGGCGGTCTCTAACTTCAGGACTGTGCTGGAGAATCCCGCGCGTTCAGCATCTGCCATGTTTGGCACAAAGCCTGTCCTGTTGGATTTGGATTCCGATTACGATAACGGGCACTGGCCCGTCCGCGCAATGATGAAACGCGGTTTCGGGATGGTCGGATTCTACGCCGCCGATGCGGAGCCGGATGATGCTGCCCGCTATCCAAGTGGACTGGCAAAAATATTTGGCACGGAGAAGGAGCGTTCCCCGCACGAATGGGGCGTTCTGGCGGTGTGGGCCTTTGCCGCAAGCTGCGTAAGGCAATATGTATGCTCCCTGGAGGAGGTCGATGAGAAGCAAATCGCGGTAATCGGTCACAGCCGCTGCGGGAAGGCGGCGCTCTTGTGTGGGGCCAGCGACACAGGCTTTGCCGCTGTCATGCCCAACGGCTCCGGATGCTGCGGCGCTGCCCTCTCCCGCGGGAAATCGGGGGAAAGCATTGCCAGCATACAGGCGTTCTTTCCCCACTGGTTCGCACCGTCATTCCGGCAATATGCAGGAAGGGAAGGGGAGCTTCCCTTCGACCAGCACTTCCTCCTGGCTGCCGTAGCCCCAAGGCTGCTCCATGTTGGCAGCGGCAGCGAAGATTTTTGGGCAGACCCCCGGAGTGAACACCTTGGCGCACAGCTGGCCTCCAGAGTGTGGACGCTGTACGGTGAGGATGGCCTGCCGGTGCAAATGCCGGAAGCCGATACGGCTCAGGTATGCGGCCACGTTGGCTATCATCTGCGCAGGGGGCCTCATAAGCTGGACACATATGACTGGATTTGCCTTCAGGAACATATGAATCGTGTCAGGGAAGGGACTGCTGAAAAATAGAGCTGCGTCAAAACGGCGTGAAACGGTCCGGTGGGTTGCCAGCTGGGAAGCTATATCCGGATGTCCCTTTAGCACATGATATGAACGCCTGCGCGGTACACCCCGGTGGAATCCTCAACGCCAAAGATTGTGCAGCCAGCAAAACCAGCGGTAAAGTGATTGCGCTTCCGGAACGGCAGGCGCGTTGCGGATTGCTTCCTCCCGCAACGCGCCTGAAGGGGCGGGAGCGCGAAGCGCGCCGACCAAATCATATTCCCTGAAAAGCACGATGAGTCTCGTCGTGCTTTTCTTATGCTCAAAACCGAAAAATCGTGCGTTTTCTTACAATAAAATTGGAAAACCCCACCTTTCTTCTTGACGAACTACTGAAAATAAATTATACTATAAATTGGATTTGCGCAATGTGGTTATGAAAAAATGGCTGCTATGGCAAAGGAAAGCTTCGTGTTTCGTAACTGAAAGGAGAAAGTATGGACAGTTCACAGCTTCAAGTTCTCGATTTAGTAATCATAGCAGCCTATTTGGTGCTTTTGGTGGTGCTCGGCGTCGTAGTGGTCAGAAAAGTTAAGAATATGGACGACTACTATGTGGCTGGCCGATCTTTCGGCCCCATCGTGCTGATGGCGTCGGTCTGCGCCACCATCATCGGCGGCAGCGGCCTGATGGGCCGGGCCGGCGTAGCCTATTCCAGCGGGTTCAAGGCAATTCTCACCGCCATTCCGTATCTGTTGGGGATGTTCATTTTTTCCGGTATGTCCGGCCGCATCTCCAAGGTAGGATTTCAGTACAATGTCTCCTCTATTCCGGAGTTGTTTGAACGGAGGTTCGGCCGAACGGCCAAAATCATTCTGGCCGCCATGCTGGCCTTCACCATGATGGGAACGGTGGCCTCTCAGGTCACCGCCACCGCCACCATTATCAGTATGCTTGGCGGGGAAATCGGCATCAGCTACGAGGCAGGCGCAGTGATTGCCTGCATCGTGTTTATCATCTACACTGCCACCTCCGGGCTGTTTGGCGTGGTCTATACCGATGTGCTGCAATTCTTTATGCTGGTAATCTTCGTGTATCTCCTGATTCCGGCGGCCAGTCTGATTCAGACCGGTGGCATCTCCAATTTCCTGGCCAATCTGGACCCCGACCTGGTGACCCCCTACATCAATGGCGACATTGTCGGGGATATTGTGACCTATTTGGTGTTTACAATGGCCGGAGCCGAAATGTGGCAACGGGCCTTTGCCGCTCGGGATCAGAAGGCTGCGAAAAAGGGAATGTTCCTGGGGACGGCGGTGTACGGCGTCACCATCTTCCTGGTGTTTTTCATGGGCATCGTGGCCCATCAAATCGTCGGGGACGATGTGCTGGCCCAATACGGCTCTACCGACGCAGTGGTGCCCGCGCTGGCCATTGCGGTGCTGCCTGTGGGGCTGACCGGCCTGGCCCTGGCTGGCATTTTATCTGTTATCATGTCTACGGCGGACAGCTACCTGCTCGTCTCGGTGCAAACCTGCGTGCGTGACATCGGCAAGACCTTCTCCCCCGATATGAAGGAAAAGCGGGAGCTGCTGCTGTCTCGCATCTGCGCTGTCGTGCTGTCTGTGGGGGCGCTGCTCATTGCCCTGTATATTCAAAACGCCTACAATATCCTTATGTTTGCCTGGAGCTTTTATGCCGCTTCGGCGGGGCTCCCCGCTTTCGCGGCCCTCTACTGGAAAAAGGCAACCGCACCGGGCATCATCGCCGGTATGGTTTCCGGCTTCGTGGTCTGCGTGGGATGGAAGCTGGCGGGCCAGCCCTTCGGCCTAGGCGCCACTGTGCCGGGTACCATCGCCTGTGCCATTGCGCTGGTCGCGGTCAGCCTGGCCACCTGTAAGAGCCATCCCAGCGTTTTCCTGGATGTCAAGAAGGAGCAGGAGGCGGTACAGCCGTAACCAGATCGCCCGAGAGGGTAAAAATCGGGTTTGTTGAAGAACAGCCTTCTAAAAAGCGAAGGTTATAGCAACGATCAAAAAACATGGCCATGATGCAGTTGACAGAGGGTGTGCAGCAGGGAAACGAAAATGCTACACATGAAGCAGGAGAGCTTTAATAACAGGCTCTGAAAAGACACAGGATGCCCAGCTCATAACAGATGCGTACTCAGTGAGGAAACGAACGGTATACCGTTTGGCGCAGCAAAAGCGTGAGACTGGAGAGTAGCGTTGCGCGCCAAAGCAAAGAGGTCGAAAGCCGGTGCTGAGTGAGGAAGATAAAGCATACATCCGTCAGTGTCTTGATGAAAAAGCAGATAGGACCATTGGAGAAATTCGGGAAAACTGCGTCGATATGACTCCTTGAATTGGAACAGGAGAAACGACCGACGCATTAAAAAGCCCGCTGGCGAGGAGCCAGCGGGCTTAATGTGGTACGACTGAGCACAAGAATGGGAAGCTATGCTATGCGCAGTCGGATTTATGCAGCGGTCGTCGCAGTGTTACGCTTACAGCGGCGCACAATCAGGTAGATGCCGCCAATCTCCACGATGGCAACCACAATATCCAGGGTGAGCAGCCAGTACTCCCAGGCGGGGTGGACGCTGACCACGGTGCTATCCGCCGCAATGCCGTTCATGGCAGCGCTGTTTACCACGACGTACAGGATGTGGTGAGAGGCTTCCCGCAGCGCCGTTACCAGAGTGGCGCTGGAGGCCACATCGTCAATCATGTAAACATCGGAATCGGTGTTCAGCCACAGGTCGCAGCCTGCCGCCAGGCCCATATCAATCCACATATAGCCGGTGTTATAGCTGGCGTAGTCGGTGACAACAATACCGTTGAAGCCCCACTCGCCCCGCAGCACTTCGGTCAGCAGGTCCTCGTTGGCGCCGCACCAGACGCCGCCGATGCCGTTGAAGGCAGCCATAATGCCGAGGCAGCCGCCGTCTTTGACAGCCTTCTCAAACGGCGTCAGGTAAATCTCACGCAGCGCCTGCTCGGTGACGAAGGTGGAAATGCCATAGCGGTCGGTTTCGGAGTCATTCAGCACCATATGCTTCAGGTAGCAGTACATCCCCTTGCTCTGTGCGCCGGCAACCTCGGCGGTGCAGAGGGTACCCGCCAGGAAGCCGTCCTCGGAGTAGTACTCAAAGTTACGGCCGCCGTAGGGGGTGCGATGGGTGCCCGCGCCGGGGGCATACCAGCCCTGGACGCCGGAGGCCAGACCATCCTCGCCGATGCACACGCCGACCATTTCCAGCAAATCAACATCCCAGGTGGAGGCCATGACCACTTCGATGGGATAACCCATGCAGCCGGTGTCGCTGCCAATCAGGGTGTCGGTGATACCGGCGGGGCCGTCCTGGTCCACGGACTGAGGCTTGCCGATGGACTCGATCTCCATGGTCTGCCAGCCGCCCAGGCGAACCATCTCCATCATCTCGTCCACCGTCAGGCAGTCCAGCAGGTCATCCCAGGAGGGGTCGTCATAGTCCACGCCCTTGTAGGAGATCAGGGAATAGCTTTCACCGGAGCCGGTGGTAGGCATTTCAGCGTCAGGGTCCTCTTCATACAGGTTGTCCTGAGAGTCATGAATCAGGTCGTCAGACGCGGTCAGGGTGTAGGTGCCGTCATCATTCAGGTCGCCATAGAAGGTGGGCCAGGTGCCCTCCCAGTCGCTGCGGGACAGGTAAACATAGCTGTCATCATAATAGGTGATGCTGCCATTGTCAAACTGGTTGGTAATGGCTACGCCGGTGAGGGAGTCCACAGAGTAGGTGGTGGTGTCCAGCTCGTCCACCGTGTAGAGGGCAGTCAGAGAGGCGTCGCCGTCGGCGTCCATGCCGTCGGCAGTGGTATAGCCCTTGGCGGCCAGCACATTGTTCAGGGCGTTGTGGGCGTCGGTTCCAACGGTGAAGTAATAATCGCCGGCGTCCAGGATGTAGGTCTTTGCATTGTTGGAGTCGTAGGTGCGAAGCTCCTCCTTGTCCACCTGAATTGTCACGGTCTCAGTATCGCCAGGGGCCAGCTCAGCGGTACGGGCGTAGCCGCACAGTTCGATGGAAGCCTTCTCAATGCCGTTGGCCTTGTCATAGTCGGTGTAGGGGGACTGGAAATAAATCTCCACCACATGAGCGCCGGAGACATCACCGGTGTTGGTTATATCCACAGTGATGGTGAAAGCATTATCCTCCTCTGTCATGGTGAAGTTGCTGTACGCGAATTCGGTGTAGCTCAAGCCGTAACCGAAGGTGTACAGCATTTCCTCGGTGTAATCCCAGCCGTCCGTGGAGGCATAGGTTCCGGCGGTGCCGGAGGCGTTGCCCTGCTTCAGGACGGTGTCCTCATAGCGGGTCTCATAATAGCGGTACCCCACATAGATACCCTCGCCGTAGACAACATAGGTCTGCTTGTAGCTGACGGAGTTGGTGCCGTTGGTATAGGTGCCGGAGCCGAAGTTCTGCATGGCGGCAGAGCTCATGGAGTCGGTGGCGTAGGTGTCCACCAGACGGCCAGAGGGGTTCACTGCGCCGCTGAGGATCTGACCCACGGCGGCCAGCCCCTCCTGACCGGGATAACCAATCCACAGGCAGGCGGAGACGTTGTAATCCTCCATCCAGCCAAGCTCCATGGCATTGGCAGTATTCAGAATCACGATAATGTTGTCAAAGTTTTCGCTGACTAGGCTCAGCATCTCCTTCTCCTCATCGGAAAGCTGGAGGTAGGAGCCGTCGTACTCATCCATAGAGGTGTACAGGTCGGCGTTTTCCTGGCCGTCCCGGGAAATAACTACGATGGCGGCATCGTTATACTCTGCAAAGGAGGCCACCACAGCGTCGGTGTACTCGCTGGCAGGCACTTCGCCGATGGTGCCCTGTTCCCCGGTCCAGCTATTCCCCTCCGTACGGCCATAGTTATCGGTCAGGCCGGAGTAAAAGTCCCAAAGGGAGCTGTTGACGCTCATGCCCTCCGCTTCCAGTACATCCTTCAGCGTGTCGCAGTTATCGGTGGTGATGGAACCGGAACCGCTGCCGCCATAGAGCAGATCAACCGAGGAGATGGAGAACAGGCTGACCTTGCTGCCGGAGGCCAGCGGCAGCGTGCTGTTGTCGTTCTTCAGCAGTACGGAACCCTCCGCCTCCAGCTGTTGACTGACCTGCGTCTCGTAGGCGATTAAATCGTCCTGTGAGTCAAAGGCGCTGGTGTAGTAGTCGCTGTCAGTTTCCTCTCCGGTGGTCACCACCTTACTGGTGCTCTGCCCCAGAGAACGGGATACGATGGTGCGGTACTTCTCCAATGCGACGTTGGCAACGATAACGACGATCAGTAAAATCGCCAGCACGCTGCCCCATAGAATGGAAAAGTTGCGGTTGCTCATTTTCTTCTTTTTGGTCTTGTCTGCCATGAAAATTCCTCCTTTTTTCAACATTTGCCGGACATGGCCCCGACTGTTGGCAGTTTACAAGCTATTTTCAAAAACTGCAAGAGCAAATACCTAAATTGCCGTTTTGGATACCTGTTTTGCGCCGCAAAAAAGCCGTACAGCCATGTGCAGGCTGTACGGCAAAAAAAGGGTTTAGCTCAATCCGTTGCCTCTGGCAACGGAACCAGTATTTGCAGGTGAAACATCCCATTCTTCCAGTGAATCGTAACGCAGCCATCATATTTCTCGGCGGTGAGCAGGATAGACCGCAAACCAAAGCCGTGGTATCCATCCGGCTCCTTGCTGCTGACGGGAAGCCCATCGACCAGTTCAGGCTGGGTTTCACAGAAATTTTCCACCTGCATCATGAGGAAGGATGCCTGCCGAAAAATCTTGAGGGAGATATAGCGCTTCTCGGAATCCTGTAACTTGCTGACACATTCGATGGCGTTATCCAGCGCGTTTCCAAAAATCGTGTAGATGTCCACAGTATCCAGGAGCTTCACACAATCGCCGTCGGCAACGCAGGCCAGGTGAATGTCATGCTGGCGGCAAAAGAGGCTTTTTTCCGTCAAAACCGTATCCAGCGCTTCGTTTCCGGTTTTGATCTCTGCGTCGTAGAACAGGACCGCGTCCTCCAACTCCCGCAAATAGGCCTCCCTCTGCTGGGTATCCGTGGTGCGGAGTGCGGCCATCTGATGCTTCAGGTCATGGCATTTGCGGTTGATGAGGTCGATGTTGCTCTTGGAGTTGGCGTACTGCTGCCGTTGCTGCTGCCAGATGCTCTCCTTTAGGGCCATCTCCCGCTGGAGGCGCAGCAGCTTTTGCTGATTCACCTGAATCAGCAGCATATAGAAGCAGCAGACCATGGCGTATATCTGACAGAGAACGAAAAGGCTGCTGCTGCCTTCTGTGACGACAATGTACTTTGCCACGATACTTAGGAAAAGCACTACGGGCAGAATGGTCAGCACCGCGTCCAGCGCCTGTTTGGTGTCCACCACAAACCGGCCATTCTCTTGCAGGTGCCTGGCGAACAACAGGTAAAACAGCAAATAGGAAAGGATATAAACAGGAATATAGTCCAGGGTCAGCCAGACATCGCCGGTACTGTTCAGCAAGCAGATCTGCACCAGGATATGTAACGAGGACGCGAAATGCTGCGTTGCGTAACCGCAGATGGCGCTGAAAACTGCGTCCCAAATAGTAACTTTGTAGCAAAGCAGCACATAGGGGATTCCCAATATCACAAAGCAGAACAGATAGGTTATGGAATTTAAAATAAGATTGGGAAAGACCAGCCACTGATTCAGCGCATAAGCGACGATGTCCACGGCGAGGAACCCGGCCACCGCCCGCAGCATAAAGTTTTTCCGCCGGGGCAGCCTGCCCATAAAAATCAGAATCCCGATCAGCAGCTCGGACATGAAGTTAAAAATCACATCTGCAAACAGAGCAAGCATCATCTCAACCCTCCCACATAATCCGTCAGTTCCTGCAAAAATGCCTTTCGGCGGGGGCGGCTGATAATCAGCTCCTCCCCAGCGACGACTGCCACATTTTTTCGCACCTCAGTGACATAGCGCAGATTGACCAGAAAACCGCTGTTGCAGCGGGCAAAGCCGTAGGGATGCAGTTCCTTCTCCATCTGGTTCAGCGTTCCTGCCGACTTGCGTATCCCCTGATCCGTATGGAATTGCAGGCGGTGGTTTATCACCTCAATATAGTGGATATGGGGGAGGGTCAGGCGGCACACCCCGTCCTCTGTTGTGAGCAGCAATTCCTTTCCGCTGCGGCGCTCGATTTGGTCCGCCATTTGCCGGAGCTTGACAGAGAAGATCGAATAGCTGATGGGCTTCACTACAAAATCAAACGCCCGCACCTGGTAGCCCTTCACTGCGTAGCGGGCCATGCGGGTGATAAACATAATCATCACCTCGCTGTCCCGTTTCCGTATCTCCTGGGCAGCGGTCATTCCATCCATGAGGGGCATTTCGATGTCCAGCAGCAGGACATCATAATTCCCGGAGTAGGCTTGCACAAGGGCGGCCCCGTCTGGAAAAAAGTCGGCAGAAAGGGGTATCCCTGCTTCTTCCTGAACTTGTGCCAAATAGCGCTTCAGCTGCGTCACGCAGGCTGCTTCGTCCTCTGCCACGGCAATGCGCATCACGGTCCTCATCCCCCTCATCTCTCTGGTGTGCCACTCACAGTATAGCAGAAGGAAATCTCTTTTTCAATAGATGACAGAGCAATCCACAGCGGCCAATTTTCGTCCAATATGCAGTATTGGGATAGCAATGGGGAGCCTCTGAACAAATGCACCACAGCTGCATTTGTTCAGAAGCTCTATGCGTCAAACTATTGTTATTAGATTTGATTATTGCTATAGAATATCGAACCGTAAATTTTCCTCGGCCTTTGGAAAGACCTGGAGCAGGCGCGTTTTCAACCTCCTTAGCAAATATTCAACAGGCATTTCTGCTGACCAGAGAAGATAGTATTGCTTTTCCATACAATCAATACATATGCCAGTCTTCTGCCGTCCCTCACGGCGTTAGAGCGCATATTTCATAAAAACTTTAAATCTTATCCGTTGTTTCTGTCTGGATGGTATGATAAAGTAATAGCATATGTAATGTACGCTGCCGCAGTGCAATGGTGTGGCAATATCGAATTAGAAACCTGGGAGATGGAACTAGTGTCTGAGGAAAACGAAAGCAGAGCTCATCCAGCCAAAAGCCCTTCTCATAGAAAGCAGCAATCCGCAGAAATAGAGGCCGTTCCTGCCCGAAAGATTCCTGTGGTCTGTGCAGCCCCTGACCAGGGCCTGACCACCGAACAGGCAAAGGAGCGGATGGAGGGCGGCTGCCAGAATGTAGAAATCGAGTCCACCTCCAAATCATTGGGAGACATCGTTCGTTCCAACGTCTGTACCTACTTTAACCTGATCTTTTTTGTCCTGGCAATTGCGGTGTGCGCCGTCGGTGCATGGAACGAACTGACCTTCCTCGTTGTAGTGATTGCCAACATCTGCATTGGCATCGGTCAGGAGTGGAGGAGCAAAAAGAAGCTGGACAGTTTGAGCCTCTTGACCAACCCGAAGGCCAACGTAGTACGGGATGGTCAGGTGTGCACGATTTCCGCCTATGAAACCGTTCGGGATGACATTGCCATTTTCCGCGCAGGAGACCAAATCTATGCGGATGCCAAGGTTGTGGATGGGCAGTGTCTTGTGAACGAGTCCCTGTTAACAGGCGAAGCAGATGAGATTAAGAAAGAGCCGGGAGACGATTTGCTCTCTGGCTCCTACCTGGTCTCCGGAGAATGCCGCGCACAGCTAACCGCTGTGGGCCGCGATTCCTATATGTCCAAGCTGACCCTTCAGGCAAAGCAGACTCGGCAGCCGCCCCGGTCGGAGATGATGCGGTCCCTGAATCGCCTGGTGTTGTCCATTGGCATTATCATTATCCCTTTAGGCGTTGCAATGGCTTATAAGGAGATTGCAGTATTGCACAACACGATTCGGGATGGCGTGGTATCCACTGTAGCCAGCCTTGTGGGCATGATTCCGGAGGGGCTGTATCTGTTAACCTCCCTGGCCTTGATGACCGGCGTGCTGCGCCTGGCGCAGCGAAAGACTCTGGTTCATGAAATGGGCTGCATTGAGACTTTAGCCCGGGTGGACACGCTCTGCGTAGACAAAACGGGAACGATTACCGAACCGAAGATGGTGGTAGAGGATTTGGTAGCGGTAAGTGACGCTCCCCTCACCTTGGATAACCTGCGCGGGATTTTGGCAGATTATGTTTTCGCTATGCAGAATGACAACGAAACCATGGCGGCGCTGAAGCGCTATTTTGATGGTCAGCACTCCCGCCGTGTCGTCATCCAGGCGCTGCCCTTTACCTCCGCCCGGAAGTATGGCGGT
Organism: Clostridiales bacterium; assembly: GCA_021205455.1. Lineage (GTDB taxonomy): Bacteria > Bacillota > Clostridia > Oscillospirales > Oscillospiraceae > Onthomonas. The sequence goes on along the minus strand of JAJPXL010000074.1, from coordinate 2,137 downwards.
GTGTCTTTCGCCGGGGAAGGCGCTTTCCTGCTGGGCGCACCGGAAAATCTGTTGGGCGACCAGTACCAGCAGTATAGCGAGGAGATTGAAAAGTACTCCCGCTTAGGCTGCCGGGTGCTGTTGATGGCCCGCTACGGCGGCAAGCTGGACGATGCTGCCTTGACAGAGAACGTTGAAGCGCTGGCACTGGTACTGCTGACCAACAAGATTCGGGATAATGCACCGGAAACCTTCCGGTACTTCCGGGAACAGGGTGTGGCGGTCAAGGTGATTTCCGGCGACAGTCCGGTCACCGTTTCGGAGGTAGCCCTTCGCGCAGAAATTCCCAATGCGGATCAATATGTAGACGCGCGCACGCTGCGCACCGATGAGGATTTGGCCCAGGCGGCAGAGCGTTATACTGTCTTTGGCCGGGTGACACCGGAACAGAAGCGCACCCTGGTACGGGCCATGCACCAGGCAGGCCATACGGTTGCCATGACGGGTGACGGCGTGAACGATGTGCTGGCGTTGAAGGAGGCGGACTGCTCCGTGGCCATGGCTTCCGGCAGTCAGGTTGCCTGCCAGGTCAGCCATATCGTCCTGTTGGACTCCGATTTTTCCGCTATGCCCTCTGTGGTTGCAGAAGGTCGTCGGGTCATCAACAACATCGAGCGCTCCGCCAGCCTGTACCTGGTCAAAAATATCTTTTCCCTGTGCCTGGCGGCTATCTCGCTGATTTTTACGTTCACTTATCCCTTCTCCGCCTCTCAGATGAGCCTGGTCAGCGCCATCACCATCGGTCTGCCCTCCTTCGTCATGGCGCTGGAGCCAAACAAGAACCGCATCCAGGGTCGTTTTATGACCAACGTCATCTATCGGGCGCTGCCCTCCGCCATCAGCGACCTGGTGCTAAGCATCGGCGTTGTGCTGTTTTATATCGTCTTTGAACTGACCACAGACGAGTTAAGTACCATCTGCACGCTGGTGGTAGCGGTAGTGGGCCTGCTAATGGTACACCGGACCTGCAAGCCATACAATGCCCTGCGTAAGCTGTTGATGGGAACCTGTGTGGTGGCTTTTGCTGTCTGCGTGGTATTTCTCCAGCCCATTTTCTCTCTGGATTTGGCTGCCATGAGCCACGGTGCCTGGCTGGTGCTGGTGGTGTTTGTACTGCTGGCCTTCGAGGTGTCCCTCTCCGCCAATATTATGGTGGACAGCATTCATAGCATGGTGCTGTGGATTTGCAATAAGCTGAAGCGTCTGGTGCAGGCAATCCTGCACCCGGAAGACACATAGAAGGCACGGCGAGCAAGGACGCAGATGTCAACCAGGCTATTCGCATAGATATAGTCATCATATGGAGACGGCTTGGCAAATGACAGCATATATCGTTCGGGTTCTGTGTTCACCCTGAAACATGGTGATGAGGAGTATTGTCAGTTCTAGGGTGACACAATTCGTGTTAGCTAGAAAAACCGACATGAAAGACACGATTTGTGGCTTTCATGTCGGTTTCTTTTACCTGTTACATTGCTCCATGTTATCACCTCCTGCAAAAAACAACTCACACGATATAAGTCGTGTGAGCTATGTATGAGGTTTGTTTTTTGAAAAGTCTTGCTTAACTTTACTAAGTGAAAATGTAAGCAAAAGGTTCCAAAGAAGGAATCATCAATCCATTTGACTTTCCTGGATTGTACGATAGTGGACCTTGCACATCTTTCAGAGCCCTTATACTCAAAATTTGTTTTACCGCCCCATCCATTTTACATCGTATAAATTAAAAAGGCACACATCATTGATTATGTCGCAATTTTACACAAGCGACAAAATATGTCCGATGACTGTTGGTGTGTCCACCCTTATAATAGATTTTAATGGAACGGAAATATATTCCAGTGGCACAGGGAGAAATCCTTGATATATTATCTGAAAATACAATGCAGTTGGTTGTAAGATATCGTGTTCGGATCGACAACAAGGATAGTCCGAGGTGGGTAAGATGAGATTAAGGGAACCTCTGATTTAATCTTTCCTACCACATTGGCCTCAGATATGTTATAATAGAGGCACCAAGCAAAGTGAGGGAGATGCGCGCCAATGAGACAGGAAACGTTTTCAGATATTGAATACAACTGCCGCAAGAAGAAAACCA
>JAJPXL010000069.1 GCA_021205455.1 Clostridiales bacterium | reverse complement strand
CCCCCCCCCCCCCCCCCCCCCCCCCCCCCCCCCCCCCCCCCCCCCCCCCCCCACCTTTTTTCCCTAATGAAATGAAAAAGTCTTTGCTTTACGAAAATTTGCAAAAATTCGTTGACTTCCAATTTTAATGTGATATAATAGCTCTAGTTGTTTGAGTGCTTTTCATTCATTATATGACGGGAATTGCCGGGAATTGCCGGGAAATGCCGGTCTGCCCGCTGAAAAAACGACGCAAATTATTCACTTATACAGCGGTTTCAATCATAACGGGAAGCAATGCGGAGTGGATTTTTGTGCGATATGTCCAGTCAGGCAGCGTATATCAGGAAATGAGACCATTTGTGGGATGTAAAGCCGCTTCGCTGTAGGAGGTAATCAGCGTGGCAGCTTTGCACAGCACAGCAGCACTCAAGGGAAGCCCACAGGCGAAAGAAATAAGTGGAAAGGACTATGTGGCATGAACGAGGAACAGAATCGCAGGGAGAACAGTGACGAGGTAGAGATCGATCTTCTGCCTCTGCTGAAAGCGCTGTGGAAAGGGGCGTGGCTGATTGTCACGGCGGCGCTGCTGGCTGGCAGCATCTTCTATCTTGGGACGAAGGCGTTTATCACGCCCACCTATCAGGCGAGCTTTACTGCGTATGTGAATAACCGCACCGCCTCTACAGAGAGCACCTCGACCCTGACCAGTTCCGACCTGACCGCCGCCAAGTCCCTGGTGTACACCTATGTGCAGATTTTGACCGGGCGCACGGTGCTGGAATCTGCGGCGGCGGAGGCCGGCGTGGACTATACCTATACCGAGATGTCGGAGTACGTTTCTGCGGACGTGGTGGACGATACGGAGATCATTGAGGTGACCGTTACGGTGGATTCTCCCGAGACGGCGCTGGCGCTGGCGGAGGCCATGGCGGATATTACTCCGGGCTACATTTCTGAAATAGTGGAGGGTTCCTCCATGCAAATTATAGACGCGCCTGTGCTGCCTACCAGCATTTATTCCCCCAATTACCTGAGGAATGCTGTCATAGGTGCCTTTTTGGGCGCCGTTCTGGCGGCGGCGGCAATTGTCCTGCGGGAGCTGCTGGATGACACCGTGAAGGACGAGCAGGAGATTGAAAAGCGCTTCGGCGTCAGCGTGGTAGGCGTCATCCCGGACTTGGCCTCGGTGGACAAGCAGGGGTACGGTTACGGCTATGGCTATGGACAGAAAAGGAAAGGCGGCGCTGAGTAAATGGCTATTTTTGGAAAACAGAAGAATAAGAAGCGGGATGTGGACAGCGCCGAATTCCTGCTCCAGGAAGATTCCTCCTTTTCGATTCAGGAGGCGTATAAGGCGCTGCGGACGAACGTGCAGTTCTCCATGCCGGGCGGGGCAGCCAAGTGCATCGGCATTACCAGCTCGGCCCAAAGCGAAGGCAAGAGCATGAATACGGTGAATCTGGCGATTTCCTTCGGCCAGATCGGGAAGCGGGTACTGCTCATTGACTGCGATATGCGCCTGCCTACCGTCGCCACGAAGCTGAATGTGCCGGGGCAGTCCGGCTTGAGCAACGTGCTGATAGGGGAGACCGCTTTGGACCAGGCGATTCAACCCGTGGAGGCTATGCACATTGACGTGCTCCCTGCGGGGACCATTCCGCCCGACCCCACCAGCCTGCTGGAATCTGAGCAGATGGAGAAGGTGCTGGAAACGGTGCGGCAGAGCTATGACTATATCTTCATTGACCTGCCCCCGGTGACGACGGTGGCGGATGGCCTGATTTTGGCGAAGTATATGGATGGGTTCCTGCTGGTGGTCAAGCATGGCCAGTCCCAGTATCGGGCCATCAGCGCTATGATGAATCAGCTCAAGTTTGCCAATGCGAAGGTGCTGGGCGTTATCTATGCGAATGCCCCATCCAGCGGAAAGAAGTATTATCATGGCTACTATGGCTACGCAAAGTGAGGGCCACTATTACGACCTGCACAGTCACATCCTCCCGGGGATGGATGACGGCTACCGCAGCTGCGAAAGCTCCGCCGAGGCGCTGCGGCTGAGTGCAGAGCAGGGCGTAGTCGGAATGATGGCCACCTCCCACTACTATCCGAAGGAGACCGTGGGGCGCTTCCTGGAGCGCAGAACGGCGGCCTATCAGTCGCTGGTGGAGTATATTGAAAAAGAGGAAATCCGTGCTCCGGAGCTGTGCCTGGGGGCGGAGGTCGCATACCATTCCGGCCTGGTCTATGAGGAGCGGCTGGAGGAGCTGTGCCTGGGGGCTTCCCGGTATCTGCTGTTGGAGATGCCCTTTTCCAAGTGGGCGCCCAGCGTGCTGCGGGACGTGCAGGCGATACGCAGCGTCCGGGGAATCACTCCGGTGATTGCCCATGTGGAGCGCTACTGGCAGATGCAGGATAAGCGCACCATGTCCAGCCTGCTGGATATGGATGTGTTGATTCAGATGAACGCGGAGGTCTTCCTGGCCCCGCGGACCCGCAGAATGGCGCGGAAGATGCTGAAGCAGGGCGTTGTTCAGGTGATGGGGTCTGACACCCACAGTCTGGACAGGCGTCCGCCCAACCTGGGGATGGCCCTCCAGGAATTGGAGTCCGGAAAGCTGGCGGAGTACTGTGAAGAAGTGAACCGCCAGAGCAGAAGGGTCTTTTTGGCTGCCCAGGGCAAAGGGGAGAGAAGAGCATGAAGCGTGCGGGAAAAGTTGTCCTATGCCTGCTGGCGGTGGCGTTAGCCGCTTATCTGTTGCTGATCGACTATCCGGCGCTGATGGCGACGCTGAACGGAGCCGGTGAAGCGGGAGGCTCCGCAGAGGTTCTGAACGCAGAGTCCTCCAGCGGGACGGTTCCGGAGGAAGATGACGAGAAAGCTGATGACGCAGATGCGTCAGCGACCGGTGCGGAATCTCTGGAGACCCAGGCCGCGGCAATGGAGGAGGAGTTGGAAGCGCTGTATCAGCAGTGTGAAGCGACTAGCGTGGCCCTTTGCCTGGACCAGATATCCGCGCTTGTGTACACCGATGTTTACCCTGCTCTGTCCGACGCCGGAGATACCGGCACAGTCGTTTTTACCAACAGCTGGCTGACCGGAGATAACGGCAGGATCCAAACGTCCGAGTTCAACAGAATGGTGAGCGCGGGCTGGAGCTATGCTGTGGGCGGGGACAGTACGCTGGAACTGACCGGAACCCAGGAGGAGATCGTGGTTGCCTGGCAGGCACGCCTGGAGACCTATCTGGAGCGGATTCGGGTCCGCTCAGGGGTAAGGCCTACGATTTACTGCTTCCGGGAAGGGGAATACCTGCCCGATTATGACGAGATTTTGGAATCGCTTGGGTTCACCGCGATTCAATACTATCCAGAAGATGCAGCAGAGGACGATGGTGAGGGCGCCCTGTTGAAAACAGTGGGCATTCCGATTTCGGAGGAAACTCAGGCCGATGAGGTCTTGGACGAACTGCGGGCCTATCCTGGCGCAGTGTTGGTCACACAGGTGACAAATGAAACGCAGGTGGAGTACTTTCTGGACTTGATAGAAGAGCTGAAGGAAAGCGATACCGTGACAATCACCTCATTTGACGCAGCGGCAGAAGCGGCGTCAGATAAAGAACAACAGGCGTTGCGTGCGAAGATCCTGGAGAAAGAGGCAGTGCTGGAAGCGCTTGAAGCGCAGATCGACGAGTGAGACGACCGGAGCAGGAGTCAGAGAAGAACACGGAGGTAGAGAATATGGAGGCTTCAATGTTAAAGGACGCAGAAAGGGCAGCCCAGCATGATGAAGTGGTTCTGGATCGCAAGGCAGAGCTGTACCGCAAGCGCCGCTATTGGGTGCTTCGGAGAGGGCAGGATATCCTCTTTTCAGCCATTGCGCTGCTGATTTTATGGCCGTTTCTGTTGCTGATTGCGCTGGTGATTTACATAGACGATCCCCATGGAAGCCCTATTTTTAAGCAGACGCGCTGCGGAAGGAATGGGAAGCCCTTTCAGCTCTACAAATTTCGCAGTATGTATGTGGATGCGGAGGAGCGGCTTGAAGAGCTTCTGAATGAGAATGAGATGGACGGGCCGGCGTTTAAAATCAAGAACGATCCCCGCATCACCAGAGTTGGGCACATTCTGCGGCGCACCAGCATTGATGAACTGCCTCAGCTCTGGAATATCATGAAGGGCGATATGAGCATCGTTGGCCCCCGTCCGGCGCCGCCTCGGGAGGTTGAGATGTATGACAGCTACCAGCGGCAGCGGATGTATGTCACGCCGGGCCTGACCTGCTATTGGCAGATTCAGCCAAACAGAAACGAAATTTCATTTGAGGACTGGATGGCAATGGATATTCAGTATATCCAGGAGCGCAACTTCTGGGTGGACTGGAAAATCATTTTTAAGACGGTTAAGGTTGTGCTGACTGGGCAGGGCGAATAGCGTTTTGGTGCGTGTTGGCCCATTGGACACATAAGAAAGACTGAGCGCGCACGGCGGGAAATAGAGTTCGGATGCCGAAATAAGTGCGCAGCGAGGGCGACAGGGTGGACATTGTGAAGGATGGGACTAATGTCTACACTATAAAAGGTGTTTTAAATTCGAGCGGTAGTGTTGCTCTGGGGC
>JAJPXL010000173.1 GCA_021205455.1 Clostridiales bacterium | reverse complement strand
CGGTCAGCCAGTCCTTTGACTATATCCGCGCCCACGGGCAGGATAAGGAGACCATTTATATCCTGTTTGTCATCGACAAGAGCCGCCACCTGGAGGGCGTCGTCTCGGTGAAGGATCTGCTCATGCACAAGTATGAGGATCGGATTCAGGATATTATGAATCACAACGTCATCAACTGCTACACCACGGATGACCAAGAGGAAGCCGCCAACCTGATGAAGAAGTACGACCTGATGAGCCTTGCCGTTGTGGACAAGGAGAACCGTCTGGTCGGCATCATCACGGTGGACGACGCCGTGGACGTCCTGCAGGAAGAGGCTACGGAGGACATCCAGAAGATGGCCGCCATTGTCCCCAATGAGCAGACCTATCTGCGCACCGGCGTGTTCGACACCTGGAAGGCCCGCATCCCCTGGCTGATGCTGCTGATGGTGTCCGCCACCTTCACCGGGCTGATCATTGACAGCTTCGAGGCCGCCCTGTCCGCCTGCGTGGCGCTGACCGGCTTCATCCCCATGCTGATGGACACCGGCGGCAACTCCGGCTCCCAGGCCTCCGTCACCGTGATTCGCGGCCTGTCCCTGGGGGAAATCGAGTTCCGGGACCTCCTCCAGGTCATCTGGAAGGAGCTGCGGGTGGCCGTTTGCTGCGGCGTGACGCTGGCTGTGGTCAACTTCGTGAAGATTTGGATAGTGGACCGGACGCTGTTCGGCCGGACGGATATCACCCTGGCGGTGGACGCCGTGGTGTGCCTGACGTTGCTTCTGACCATCATCTGCGCCAAGCTGATCGGCTGCACCCTGCCCATGCTGACCAACAAGCTGGGCTTTGACCCTGCGGTGATGGCATCCCCCTTTATCACCACCATTGTGGACGCGGTCTCGCTGCTGATTTACTTCGAGCTGGCAAAGACGCTGTTAGACGTGCTATAGCGGAGCCGGTAAACGGAAAACGAAAATCGGAATGGACACTGGATTCAGTGTCTGTTCCGCTTTTTGTCCCTGTCAAAAAAATTTGTAAATTTTCCAAAAAAGCAAGAGGAAAAACAGGGTGGCCTGCGTATTTTATTGATAGGGACGGAATGTGCGGAAAATTCGCGCACGTCTGGTATATCGCGCAGGGAATCGCCCAAAATAGATAAAATAGTAGAATGGAGGGGGAACATGGCAATCCCGGAAGCTTTTTTGGAAGAACTGAATGAGCGGGTCGATCTGGTGGACGTGGCCTCCGGCTACACCACGCTGCAAAAAAAGGGCAACCGCTACTGGGGCTGCTGCCCGTTCCACAGTGAAAAGACCCCCTCCTTTTCCATCACGCCGGAGAAGCAGATGTACTACTGCTTCGGCTGCCACAAGGGGGGCCACCTGATCAACTTCGTCATGGAGGCGGAGGGCGTCGGCTTCGTGGACGCGGTGGCCATCCTGGCCCAGCGGGCGGGGATGCCCATGCCGGAGGACAACGGAAACCGGGGTGAGGCGAAGAAGCGGGAGCGGCTGCTGAACCTGAACAAGGAGGCGGCCCGGTACTTCCACGCCAACCTGACCGGCCCCCAGGGCCAGCGGGGGCAGGACTACTTCGCCCAGCGGGGCCTCTCCAGGCGGACGGTGACGAACTTCGGCCTGGGCTACTCCCTCCCGGAATGGGACGGGCTCATCAAGGCCATGACGGAGCTGGGCTACTCCAAGCTGGAGCTGCTGGAGGCGGGGCTTGCGGTGCAGTCCCAAAAGGGTGGCGTATATGACCGGTTCCGGGGCAGGGTCATGTTCCCCATCATCGACCTGCGGGGCAACGTCATCGGCTTCGGCGGGCGGGTGCTGGACGATTCCACGCCCAAGTACCTGAACTCGCCGGACACTGTGATTTACAACAAGAGCAAGAACCTGTTTGCCCTGAATCTGGCGAAGAAGTCCAAGGCCGGTTACCTCATCCTCACCGAGGGATATATGGACACCATCGCCCTGCACCAGGGCGGCTTTGACTGCGCGGTGGCCTCCCTGGGCACCTCCCTGACGGAGAACCACGCCCGCCTGCTGGCCAAGTACACAAAAGAGGTGGTCATCTCCTATGACGGCGACCAGGCAGGCATCAACGCCGCCCAGCGGGCCATCGGCCTCTTAAACAAAACGGGGGTGAACGTCCGGGTGCTGCGGGTCACCGGCGCCAAGGACCCGGATGAGTATATCAAGAAATACGGACATAACGCCTTCCAGCGGCTGATCGACGACGCGGCGGGACAGGTGCCTTACCGCATCGCCCAGATTCAGCAGAAGTACGACCTGACCGCCGACGACCAGAAGGTGCAGTATCTCCAGGAGGCGGCAGACCTGCTGGCCCGGCTCGGAAGCCCGGTGGAACGGGAAATCTACGGCGCCCAGGCGGCGGAGGCGGCGGGCATTGACAAATCGGCCATGCTCTCCGAGGTGGAACGGCAGCGCAGTCAGCTGGGCTGGAAGCAGAAGAAGCAGGCCGACCGGAAGGCGCTGACCCCGGCGGCGGAGAATCAGCCCACGGAGCGGCAGTTCCGTTACCGGAACGTGCGCTCGGCCATGGCAGAGGAGGGGGTCATCCGCCTGCTGCTGCTGGAGCCGGATTTACTGGCCCAGGCAGAGACGCTGCGGCAGGAGGAGTTCTCCTCTGAGGTGCTGGGCAAGGTGTTCGGCATTTTGCAAAGCCGCTGGGAAGAGGGGAAAAGCACCCCCATCGAGGTGCTGGGCTCCCTGCTGGACAACCGGGAAATGAGCCATATCGCCACCATTGCCCAGAAGCCGGAATCGCTGCAAAACGGCGAGGCGGCGCTGGCGGATTATATCAGAACCATCCAAACAGAACATATGAAGGACGGCATTGCGGATGACCGCGACCTTTTGGCGGTCAGCAGCCGGAAACGAACGGAGGATGCACCATGAGCGACAAGAAAAAGAACACCGAACAGAAGCAGGAAGCCAAGGTCACCGCATGGATTCCGGAAGGGGTCAACGGGGCTGAAAAGCTGAATGAAATGATCGAGCGGGGCAAGAAGAAGGGCAACCTGACCGCCAGTGAGATGATGGAGCTGGACGGGATCGAGCTGGACAGCGACACCCTGGACAAGTTCTATGAGATTTTGGAAAATCTGAATATCAACATGATTGCGGACGAGGACATTATGGACACCGCAGACGCGCCTCTGGAGGAAATCGAGGAACTCCCGGAGGAGGAAACGGTGGACCCCAACGCCCTGGCGGAAAGCTATGGTGTAGACGACCCTGTGCGGATGTACCTGAAGGAGATCGGCAAGGTGCCGCTGCTGAAGCCGGAGCAGGAGCTGGAGCTGGCCAAGGGCATGAGCGCCGGCAACGAAGCCCAGGCCATCCTGGACGATGCGGAGAAGAACGGCGATGAGCTGCCTGAGGATGTGGTGGAGGAGCTGAAAAAGCAGGTCAAGCACGGAGAACAGTGCAAGCAGGACCTGGCGGAGGCCAACCTGCGGCTGGTGGTCTCCATCGCGAAGCGGTATGTGGGCCGGGGGATGCTGTTCCTGGATCTGATTCAGGAGGGCAACCTGGGCCTGATCAAGGCGGTGGAGAAGTTTGACTACACCAAGGGCTACAAATTCTCCACCTACGCGACCTGGTGGATTCGCCAGGCCATCACCCGGGCCATCGCCGACCAGGCCCGCACCATCCGCATCCCCGTCCACATGGTGGAGACCATCAACAAGGTCATCCGCGTCTCCCGCCAGCTGCTCCAGGAGCTGGGCCACGACCCCACCCCGGAGGAGATTGCCGAGGAGATGGACATGGACGTGAACAAGGTGCGGGAGATTCTGAAAATCGCCCAGGAGCCCGTGTCCCTGGAGACCCCCATCGGCGAGGAGGAGGACTCCCATCTGGGCGACTTCCTGCCGGACGAGAACACCAGCGAGCCCTCCGAGGCGGCCTCCTACACCCTGCTGAAGGAGCGGCTGACCGAGGTGCTGTCCACCCTGACCCCCAGGGAGGAGATGGTCCTGAAGCTCCGCTTCGGCCTGGAGGACGGCCGCACCCGCACCTTGGAGGAGGTGGGCAAGCAGTTCCACGTCACCCGTGAGCGCATCCGCCAGATCGAGGCCAAGGCCCTGCGGAAGCTCCGCCATCCCAGCCGTTCCAAAAAGCTGAAAGACTTCCTGAACTGATCGCACTGACATACCCTCCGGGAAGCTGGCGGCGCAACGGAGCTGCTGACAGTGATACACAAATGAAAAGCACAGGCGGAAGGGCTCCGCCTGTGCTTTTTATTGTTATCCCAACACGGCTAATCCTGACAAGGCTGCGTATCGCACGTTTGATGAGAACTGCTTCTTTGCCGTTCCGGCAGAGTTCCTTTATCCTCAGATAGCAAAATTACCGCCCGGCGCAAGCCGGTGCGGCGGTGTTTTTGCCTGGGCAGGAAAACGGATTATGCAGAGAAAACGACCGTTTATGCAAAAGGGATTGAAAATCTTTTTTGCTATTGTTATAATGGAAGCACGATAGCAGAAGTGCGCTTTACAGGAGGCGGCAGGCGGTCCCGGCGCGGAGCCGGTGCGGCGGCCGTCACCCAACTCAATCAGGAAAGAGAGGAACGTTTATGCTGAACATCACCCGCTTTGCCGTGGAAAA
>JAJPXL010000121.1 GCA_021205455.1 Clostridiales bacterium | reverse complement strand
CAGTGACCCGGCGATGTTCCAGGTTGCCGTCCCCGTGTGGGGTGTGAGCTGCGCCTGGATGGCGTTGTTGAGGGTGGTAGCGTTGACGGGTTGCCGTCCCCGTGTGGGGTGTGAGCTGCGCCGGCAAACCCTGACAGGTTTGCGCCCCGGAGGGGGCCTCATATTTGGCAATTCTGCATACAGTATACCACGCCGGGCGGGGGAAGGCAAGGGTTTTCCGCCCAAATTTCCCCAAAAATGGGGGAAAACCAGGTGCGAACCCTTCGGCCCGGCCTCCGCCGGAGGGCCTGCCCGCGGGGGGTTTGCACCGTCACCGGCCCAGGGTCACGCCGCCCATGCCCAGGGCGGTCTTGATGCCCACCCCGGCATAGCCGGAGAACAGCAGCAGCGCGTCCGCCAGCTCCCGGTGGAAACCGGAGAGGCGGTTCTCCAACGTCAGCTCCCCCACGAAGCCGGGGACGAGGGTACCCTTCAGCCGGTAGCCCCTGTCCCGCAGCTGAAAGCCCCGGCAGCGCAGGCCGGAAGCCATGGCCTCCAGCCCTCCGCCGTCCTCATCCTCGATGGGGCAGGAGGGGAAGCAGCCGTTCCACTGCTTCATCAGGCTCTGCAAAATCAGCCGCTGGGTGGGCAGGGTCAGATACTCCCCCCGGCTCTTGAAGGCGGTGGGGGTGCGAAAGCGGAGGGGCCACATCCCCGTCCCCCCGGCGGCCCGGCGGAACAGGGCGTCCACGCTGTCCACCCGCTCCCAGGCGGTGGCGGCGGCGGTCAGGGTCACCCGCTGACGGGTCAGCGCCAGGGGCGGGCAGTCCGCCAGCACGGGGGAGAGCAGGGCCTCCGCCTCCTCCCCCAGCAGGCTCACCGTCCAGCGCAGCGCCCCGCCCTGCTGGGGGACGAGGAACTGGCTGACCGGCGTGACCCCGTCCTCGTGGGCGCGGCTGGCGAAGTCCGCCGGAGCCTGCTCCAGCAGGGCGGCATACAGCCGGTAGGCCCACTCCGCCTGGGGCCGACAGGGGCGGTCCGGCTGGAGGGTCAGGGTGTATCGTGTCAACATAGGCTACCTCTTTTTCTTCTTCTTGCTCTTGCTTTTGCCCGGCTCGCCGCGGGAGGCGCTGCTGTTCACGCCGCCTACGCCGCCGTTTTTCTGCGCGGCAAGCCTTTGAAGCATATCAGCCATGCTCTCCGGCTTGGCGGCAGCCTGCTGCTCCGCCTGGGCGGCGCGTTTTTCGGCCTCCTCCGTTTCCCGTTCGCGGAGTTCCCGCACCGTGGGCAGCGTCCCGACGGGGTTTTGATACTCCGCCAGCTCCATATAGGTGAACTCCTTCCCCGCCTGGAGCTTCTGCTTCATGTAGAGGAAGTCCCGAATTTCCGGACGGCTGCGGCAGTCGACAACCTTTCCTTTGATTTTCAGCTTTCCGCTCTGACGAACCTCATCGTGAAAGGCGTTGATGTATTGTTCAATCGTCCGTTCCATCGTTTTCCTGTCCATCTTCTCGCTCTCGTAGGAAAGGGAGCTGCCGTACAGATTATCCGGGTCGTATTCCGTCAGCCGTTCGATGGTCAGCTTCATCCGGCCATAGCCGAAGGGCTTGCCCATCCCCACGCTCTGATAGCAGTTATCGTCCAGCCGGAGCGACCACAGCAGCAGCCCCAGCTCCGCCTCGGTCAGGTTTTTGAAGCGGATGACGCCCTGGAACGCCGTCTCCTCCGGCAGAGGCCGCAGCGTGGTGGTGACCTGTTCCTTCCCGGCAGCTATCTCCGGGCACTTGTCTACCTTCTCTTTCAGCCAGTACAGCTTGTAGCCCCGCAGCTGGAAGTCCTCGTCGGAGTAATGGAAACTTTTCTTGTTGTCGTTATTCTTCCCATAGGCATAGCCGGGGTAAAAGCTGGGCTTCGGCTCGCCCAGAATCATGGGAACCGGCTCCCCCTCCCTGGGTTCGCCGATAACGTTCAGGTCGCCGAAGGACACCCGGGAACGGTAGGCGCTTTCCTTATTGGCATAGCCCAGGATGGCGTGGGGATAGTCCAGCCTGCCGTCCTGCTCCGCCGCCTCCTCCTTCTGCTTATCGGGCAGGCCGTGGGACAGGGGGTAGCGGTGTCCGATGCGCAGGAACAGGGTCATGCCCCAGTAAACGTGTTCGCCATCCTCCAGGTAAAAGACGGGCTTCTGCGCCTCCTTGCCGTCCTCCCCCGGCAGATTCCAGAAGTCGGCGCGGGTCTTATTTCCCCCGGCGTTCAGGATGTTTTTCCGCTGCTCCCAGTCCACCCTGTAGGAGATAACATCGTCCTCCCGCAACAGGATGCTCTCCGCCTCCGGGGCTGGGGCAGGGAACAAATAGATGGGGTTGGCGTTCTTCTGGCCAACGGTCGGCCCTGTGAACAGCAGCGTGCCTTGCTTCATGCCCTCCGGGCAGTCGCCCTGCGCCCGCTGGAGCGCCGTCACCGTTTTGCCCTTTGCCTGGTAAAAAACCTCCACCGTCTTGTCTTCCGTATCCTCCGGGAACTGTCGTGCTACCTCGTCCTTCCGTTTGATACGGAGATAATCCCCAGTCTTGATAATACGATACCGTTCCCCTTCCTTGCGCAGATAACCGGCCTGTATATTCTTCGGCGTGGTATAGGACTTTTCGTTTCCATTCTGCGTTCCTGTACCCAGGAGGGTTTGATAGTAATCCTTCAGCGGGCCGCCTGCGCTGTTGCTGGCCGACGCCACATTCCGGAAGAAGATTTGATAATCCTCCACGTCCTCGCCCTTCTGGACGAGGCCGAAGCTGAGAATCTGCATATTCTCCCGCACCATGCCCCGGATGGTGGAGCCGGGCAGCGCCAGCTTCCCGCCTGGGGTGCGGAAGAAGCGGGGGTTATCCTTGTCCCCGTTGGACACAAAGACCGGCGTCTCCGCCTGCATTCGGATTTTGATTTCCCCCGTTTTCCGCGTTGCGTCCCATTCGCCGTGGCTGGGAAGGGCCTCCGCATTCTTGTAGGGGAACAGGATGCTGTTGGAGAATGGCACAAAGTTATAAGGAGCATGAACCTTGTTTATCTTCTTCTCTGCATTACCCATTTGCCGCACCTCCCTGCCAGCCTGCCAGACGGGTGGCCGCCACATAGGTTTGCCCGTCCTCGTCCGCCCACAGGTCGCGGCGGACGGTCAGCGTTTCCCCGAAGCGGTCTTTATTAGCCAGCTTGTAACATTCCTCCAGGTAGTTGCCATCGCCCACCTGCTCACAGGCCGCGCCCCGCAGCGCGCCCTCCTGCCGGAACAGCCGCACCTCCCGCGTAGCGTCAAAGAAGCGGGCCTCCAGCACCTCCGCCAGGTCGATTTCGGCGGGTGTCTCCCCCAGGGTCACGCTGCTGTAGCAGCGTATCAGCGCATAGGGCAGCCGCCTGCCCCGCTCCAGCGCCTCCTCCGGCGATAGCGGTTCCATCTTCACCGGGTAGTCCTTGTTCGGATACGTCTCGTTCATTTGGCAGCCTCCTTCCATGCCTTCATCCACTCCGCCACCAGTTCATTCGGGTCGGACACCGTGCAGCCTCCGTCCTTGGGGAAGGTCAGGGTGGCCGTGCGCTTCCTGCTCTCCACCTTGAGTTCTTCCACTTGGAGGTAGCCCCGGCCAATGGCTCCGCCGCTGCCCAGGTTATACAGCCCCAGGCCCAGATCTCGCAGGGCGTACAGCAGCAGAGCGCAGCCCTTTGGGCAGTCCGCAGGCGCGGTGATGGTCAGCGTGACCTTGCTGCTCAGCGGCTCCTCCGTAAACGTCCCGGCGCGTATCACGCCGCCGGTAAAGCGGTTGATGTGGATGCGGGTGATTCTCTGGGGATGAGCCGTGTCCAGCTTCACATCCTCGAAGCGCAGCCGCCCGGCCTTGCCGTTGTCCGTTTCGAGAGAGCCGCGGCCAAACAATTCCTCTACCAGGTCCTCCCGCCCGGTGCGCTGGGCGATGCGCTCCGCCTGGGCACGGACAGCCCCCTTGACCGAGGAGCCGGGGAGGATGGGGATACCCTCGTCCTCTTTTTCCTTTTTGTCGGTGGAATCCGGCGGGAGGGGGTGTTCCCGTTCCCTCAGGTTCCGGGTAACGCTATGATTCTCCTTGTCGTATTCCACGGCGGCGGATTTCACCAGGATGCTGTCCGCCGTCCCCGTCAGAGTGAAGGTGACGAGGGGCTGCTCGGTGCAGGAGGGCAGGGGCAGGGGCTTCCAATGGGGCCGCTCCAGCAGCCAGTCCATCCGATCCTTCTCCTGCTTCATGTCGTAGGTCTGCGTTTTTACCTCTAGCTCGACCTTGCCGAAGCCGTTGCTCTTTTGCCCGCCCAGCCGGATCGCGCCGTTGTGAAAGGCGGACAGTGTCTCCTCCAGCGCCTTCTGCTCCGCCTGATTCTCCCCCTGGCCCAGCCAGGTCAGCGTGAAGTGAAAGCTCGCCCCGGCGTTGATTTGCGCCAGGTCGAATTTCTGCCCCTCAGCTGCGCTGCCGGTTTTCGGGTCGATTTTCAGCCGGGGGCGCACGCTTTGCACGAACTCCTTGTCGAACGTCCCCTCCGAGACGATGAGGTGGCCCGCCCGCTTCTGCGTGCCGAACAGCGCCTCCGCCATGGCCGTGCCGTGGGTTTGCTGCACCCAGGCCCGCATAGCCCCGGCCAGGGAGCTGCCCTGAATAATCGGTCGACCGTCGGAATCCGTCAGCACCAGCTCTGTATCGCCATCCGCCCCTCCGGTGCGCAGCGGCGTCTGGCAGGTGGCTTCGACCTTATAGCGCACCGCGTAGGTAAAGGTCGCCTGCAATGTTTCGTTTGTGCTGCTCACCGTCCCGATTCCTCCTTTTCGTCCGTCTTTTTGCGGCTGTAGTCAAACAGCAGGCAAAGCAGCCTCAGCCGTTCCTTCGTGGTGTCCTTCTCGCAGGGGACACCGAGGGTCTCCGACAGCGGCGTCTCGAGTATGTTATGAATCAGCTGGTTGATTTCCTTGAATCGGCTGCCGTGCTTGGCACCCCGGTTCCTGTAGTTATGCTCCAGATGCTGCTCAAGCTCCTCCCAATTATCTTCATTGGCGATGGCTTTCTCACAGAGCGACTGAATGGAGCCGAGTTGGCTGCGGGACAGCTTGGCCCGCGTCACGGCTTCGCTGTGGGCCATGACCCAGCGGTAACGCGCCCGACGGAGGTCGCCCGCAGTGGAGGCGGTGCGCTGCTCCTCCTTCTGCCAGGCCGCCTTCTGGTGCAGCCCCTCGAAGCAGCTTTTGCTCAGGAACAGCACCTGGCCGAAGCCCTCGGCCCTGCGGATGCCCAGGCCCTGCAATTCGACTTTCCGCAGCGCGTCAAGAGAGGGCGACGGCGTGCATTCGATACGGAAAATGCTCCCCCGGTCGTACATCTGGACGGCGGGAATGCGGCTTTCCCAGGCCCGGTTATAGCCGCCGAACTCCGCTAGGGAGGTGCTGCATACGGTGATCGTTACCGTCTCCACCCCCAGCAGCTCCGCCAGGCGCTGCGTGTCGATGCCGCAGGGTTCGCCGCAGCTGTTCAGCATAGTCACCGGGGAGAGGGCCAGCAGGTACAGCACTTCCCCCACCGGCTCCTGACAGCCGTAGGCGTCGAGCCATGTGGGCTGCTGCACAGCCTCCCGTTGCGTGACGCTACACTTGCCAAAGCCCTCATACCGGTCAGCGCCCAGCCAGACGGTATCCGTCAGGGCGCTTGTGAGTTCCGCCATCACCGCCGGGTCGTCCGCCAGGATGTACCCTTCAAAGTCCTGCCCCGCCGAGAGGTAGCGGTTCTGGAAGGGTTCTGTGTTTTCGTTCTCTTCGTTCGCATGGCGCTGAATGCGGGTGGCGCCGTCGGTCTCCGCGCTCCAATAGCGCACGGTGCTCTCCTCCAGGGCGCAGAAGGTCCCCAGCTTCGCCCGCTTATAGCCGGCTGGAACCTCCCCATCCGCTGTCAGCACGGATACAAAATCCGTCTCCTTCTTATCCTCATAGAAGCCCTTGATGGAGGGCAGCGGCGCCAGGTCCCCCACCACGGGTACGGCATCCAGGAAGCGGGTCTGCTCCGACAGCAGCGCCGCCCTGTGGGCCTGGAACCACTCCGGCACACGGGCCGCCAAATCACTCATCACCATGCCACGGACGGCAGAGCCCGGAATATATCCGCGGGTCTCATAGCTGTTTCCCCGGCTGCGGCTCAGATTCGTCACAAACACCGGCGTTTCTGTGTGCAGGCGGTACCGAACGCACCTTCCTTGCACGGGGTTCGGCGGCTCCACAGTGGCCTTTTCCTCACCGCAGACCTTAACCGCTCCAAAGCCCCGGCTGCGCATGGTACCCGCCCATTTGATGCCCAGCAGCACATTTTTCATCAGCGCCACGTCTCCGGCATCACAGGTCAATTCCCCGGAAAACTTCAGCCCGGAGCGTACGCAGGCTGCGGTGCGGAGGGTGTCCTCCTTCACAATGCCGTCTTCCAGGCTGGTGAAGGTGCGCAGGCTAAAGCACTCCGCCGGGTCTGCCGGTTTATCCTCCAGCGTCAGCGCTGTGATTTGGACGCGGCGGCCGTCGGCCTTGCCGTTCCAACCTCTGTCACCCAGCAATGCATCGACCGCCTCCAAGCTGCCGCCGGTCCAGACCATCCAGTTTTCCAGGCTCTCCCGCAGCAGGCCCTTGAAGGTGCTTCCCTTCAAATAGGGGTAGCCCTGCCCGTCTATGCACACCGCAATATCCTCGCCGCCGGGGATGCTGAACCCTGAGCCCAAAATCGTATCCGACCGCAGCTCCATTGTGATGCGCAGCGTTATCCGTTCGCTCATGTATTCCCCTCCTCGTTCAAAAAGTAGCAGTGATCAATCATCTCGATTGCGTCAAAGAAAAGGCAGCGCTCCGTGTCGCCAATCTTAATGAAGGCGTCCTTTTCCATCTTGATGTTGCGTTTCAACAGTTCCTTGTACCACGCTGCCCTCGCATCTCCTGGTTGGTATTTGGCCTCAATCCCGTGATACAGCAAATCTTCGATTTGCCAATCGTGCAGGAAAAATTCACTTTCTAGTTTTCCCTGCTGGAAAGCTGTCCGCAGGTCTTTAATCTTGCTTCGGGCAATACTCCCATACTCGCCCTGCATGGACTGACACATTGCGCGGAAAAACGCATAATTGCGCACATTTTTCATTGGGGTCAGGTCTACGCCCTTCTGTGCACAAACGACCACCGGGCGCAGCTCCAGCCTGTTCCCGTCCTCCGTTTCATAGTCCTTCCGCAGCTCGGCCAGGCTGTCCTTGAGCTGGCCAAATTCGATATGCCAGTCCATGGCAGACACAGCCCCGTTTTCATCCAGTTCTGCGCCAAAGCGCTTGGAGTTGGAGCAAAGCTCCTCCGCCAGGTCATAGGCCTGGTGGAAGGGGTACTTTTCGTGGACAATGGCTACACCAGCGCAGGCTGCATAGGGCGTTTTGTCCTCTTGATTGACTTTTGCGGCCAGCTTTTCCAGAAACACTCTGGCACATTCCAGGCCGATATTTCCGGCAGTGACAAAGCAAACGTCATCCCCAGCCAGAATTACAGGCCGCACAGGCAAAGTCGACGTACCCGGGGCCAAATTGTCCTGCACTGTATCGACCATCTCCGAAAACGCATCTTCAAAGTCATTCTGAATGCTGGCGCTAAAACGCCGAAGACTGGCACAGCACGCATCCCAGGCTTCCGCACTCCCGTGCTGCTTGTACAGTGCGTCTACACGCTTACCCATAGCGTTGCCGTCGATGTGAACCACGGCAATGAAGTTGTCCTCGCCTGCCAATTCATCCATTTTGGCCGGGTAGCGGCACCCCTCCGG
Source organism: Clostridiales bacterium (assembly GCA_021205455.1). Taxonomy (GTDB): domain Bacteria; phylum Bacillota; class Clostridia; order Oscillospirales; family Oscillospiraceae; genus Onthomonas. The sequence goes on along the minus strand of JAJPXL010000121.1, from coordinate 18,389 downwards.
AGGGGCAAACGGCTCCTGTGCATCGTCCTGTTCTCTGTCATCGGCCAGTTTTGGCAGCAGGCTTTCCGCGTCCAGCGCCTCCACGCCAAAGCTGCCCTGGCGGAAGGATGCCTGCCGCAGCGCCTTCTTCCGTTCCAGGGCAGCAGACAGCGCCTTCAGGTTCTCGCCAGGGGTTTTATCCTCGTCATATGGCATGGTCTTGACGAAAATCTCCATATTGCGATAGCACCGCATGGCCTCCTCCGTCACACAGCTGGCGAAGGCGACCGCCTTTTCCTGGCACGAAAATTGCAGAATCGTATGGCCGCCGCCGGCATAGACCAGGTTCTTCTCCTCGCAGTACAGCGGTTCTGCCTCTTTTCCTGCCGCCTCTTCTGCCACTTTATTTGCCACTTTCCGGAAGAATCTGCTGCTGGTAACGTAGTCGATCTGCCTTGACCGAAGGGCGTTCTCCCGCAGCTGTTTTTGGGCGAAGATGTAGTCCTGCTTCCGTGAGACCTCCAAAATCATCAAAGTCTTTTCCACGTTCAAGCCTCCTTATTGATTGAACCGTTTGTATGTAGCCCATTGGTTATATTATAGCATCTTTAGTAAAATATACAAGCCGTTTATTTGCGACTATCGACAAAGCATGAATTGTTAGGACTGCTACTAAAATGGGGCAGTCTTTTTTTGACCCAATGAGGGGGAAACCTGGGTTAATCTGAAAAAAACTTTGTTCCTATCTTGACAAATTTACAAGGTCTCGTGGATGTTATCCCTGAAAAAGTCGATCTAATAAACCATAGAAGAGACCACGCTTCCACCCCCCCGAAACTACCTATCCGAACAGGGCTCTAACGCCCCAAAATCGCCCGTACGGCCCAAACCTGATGCAAGAATGTCTCCAATACGTCCTCGCCATTTTTTGGACGCAGGAAGGGCCAGGAACGGCTGACAGCTCAATCGCGTTGACAAAGGGGCCGCTTCACCGGCACAGGTCGGCGCGATGGGCACCCTATGACGAAGCGGCCAGTTTACCTCTCCCCTCTATATTCCCGTTTGAACAAAAACAGGCGCCCTCCTGGCAGGAGGGCGCCTGTTTCAGCGTATGGAGTTCAATCAATCCAACACCGTAATGGAGGTGATGACCGGCTGGTCCTCGGCGGAGATGGTGCCGTTATCGTCCGTGGGCTCCGCGTCCGCGCAGATTTGGTCTACAATGTCCATGCCGTCCGTGACATAGCCGAACACGGCGTATTGCCCGTCCAAAGAGGTGGAGTCCTCCTGGACGATGAAGAACTGGGAGCTGGCGCTGTCGTAGTCGCTGGAGCGGGCCATGGAGATGGCCCCCCGGGTGTGGGACAGGGGGTTGTCATAGCCGTTGTCCGAAAACTCGCCGACAATCGTTTCCTCGCTGCCGCCGGTGCCATCGCCGTTGGGGTCGCCGCCCTGCATCATAAAGCCGTCGATGATGCGGTGGAAGGTCAGGCCGTCATAGAAGCCGCTTTCCGCCAGGGAGAGGAAGTTCTCCACCGTGACGGGGGCGGCGCTGGCGTCCAGCTCCACGGTGATGGTGCCGTAGTCCTCAATTTCAATCTCCACATGATGAAGCTCTGATGTAACGCTGCTGGAATCGCCGTCTCCGGTGGCAGACACCAGGAAGAATGCCCCCACGCCCAGCAGCAGCACCAGGAGGACAATCGTCAAAATGAGGCCCACCCGCTTTTGGCCCTTCTTCTCCGGACGGGCCAGGGAAGTGATGGTCTCCGCCGCGGCCTGGTCCAGCGCTTCCGGAACGGCCTCCTCAGCGGCGGCCTGCAGGACCAGCGCCTGCAGAGCGTCCAAATCCATCGCGGTTTCGCCATCCTGCGGCGGAAGCGCCTCCAGGGAGGCGGCCACGGCGTCCTCTGTCTCCCGCCAGGCGTCCTCCGCCTTGTCCGGGGCGATTTGCAGCACACGGGCCGACTGGGCCGGTGTCAGTTCCGTCAGGGTGTGCAGGAGGAACTGCCACCGCTGGCGGAGGGTCAGCGGTGCAAGCACCTGTTCCAGGAGGGAATCGTCTGTGTCTGCCTCCGCCTCAGCGGTCACGCGGCCCTCCAGGGCGTGGGGGCTTTGCTCCAGCAGCCGGTCCCGGCAAAGGCGCGCGGTACTCAGCGTCAAATACTGCTCCAGCTCCGTCTGGGTCAGATTTTGGTCCCGGAACAGCTTCTTCCACAGGGCGTGAAAGCTCTCCGCCGCAGCGCCTTCCGCCGCGTCGTCAGGCAGCATCTGGCGGCAGAAAAAATAGACCTGGTGCTTCTGCTGCTCATAGAGGGCGATCATGGCGGACTTCTCCCGCTGGGCGGCCCGCTGAATGGTGGTAAGGGTCTTGGACATGTGGCATCCTTCCTCTTTGATGAAAATAGGGCGAATGGTGGGCCGCATCAGGGCGGTACATTCGGATTTTCCTCAGTTTACTCCGGAAACCTGAATCCTGGCTGAAAATCGGTGTCTTCGCCGCGGCAGAAAACGCCGGACGCGGGGCGGTTCGGCCCTGCGTCCGGCGCAGCATAGCGGGTGAATTCCGCGCTCACTTTGCCCCCAGCTTGCGCTGGCAGCGCTGCATGAACTTTTCGTTCTGAACAAGGAACCGCTCGTGGGTACCCCGTCCGATCACTCCCGCATCGTCGGAAACGGTGAAGGAAAAGACGAAGCGCCGCCCGTCCACCTCTGTCACCTCGGTTTCCGCGGTGACGGTCATGCCGACGGGTGTGGGGGTGCTGTGGTTGGTTTCAAAGCGGGTGCCCACGCTCCCCTCGCCCTCCTCCAGATAGGGCTGGATTGAGGTCCAGGCGGCCTCCTCCACCAGGGCCGCCAGCATGGGGGTGGCAAAGACCTCCAGCGCCCCGGAACCTACCGCCTTTGCCGTCTTGTCCTGCGTGACCACGCAGGATGCGCGGCCCTTGATGCCTGCTGTTACTGCCATCATAAATCGCTCCTTTTCTGTAAATGATGTAACTGCCGTTGAATCACGAATCAGATGATTCACTCTCTGCTTCAGATGCTGTTTCCGTTGTTGTTTCCGTTTCTTCGGAGCCCTCCGGTTCCTCCGCAGGCTCCGCCGCTTTGGACTCCAGCAGCTCCGCCCACTGGGCCACATAATCCGTCCATACATCGCTGCCGTTGAAGGACAGCAGCTCCGTGCCCTCTATGACGCTCTCATCCGGGTAGGCCAGCGGATTGTTCCGCCAAGAGCTGTCCATCTTCTCCAGCGCCTCGTCTGAGGTGACGGAGTACTTGCAGTAGATGGCATTTTTCGCCAGATTCTCCACGTGACACATATAGTTGATAAATTCCAGCGCCTCCTCGGAATAGCTGGTGCCCTCCACCACGCAATAGCCGTAGGAAATGCGCCAAGTGCCCTCTGTGGGTACGGCGAAGGACAGGGCTGCGTTATCGCTCATCATATTCAGCGCGTCACCGGAATAGGCGGGGGTCAGCCAGGCGGTGCCGTCCGCCATTTTTGAGAAGCCTTCCGCCGCGGTGTAATCCTGCACCAGGGCGGACTGCTGGTTCAGCAGGTCCCAGGCGGCGGCCAGCGCCTCGCCGTCCTCGGTGTTGACGGAGTATCCCAAGCTGGTCAGGGCCACCGCCATAGCGTCCCGCAGATTGGAGGACATCAGAATCTGCCCGGCATAGTCCTCCATCCAGAGGGTGTTCCAGCTGGTGACCTGGGTGTCGATGTAGTCAGAGTTCCAGAGCAGGCCCATCATCTGCCAAAGGGTGGTGACGGAATAGACCCCGCCTGGGTCGTAGTCGCAATTTTGATAGTCCTCATTGATGGCGTCGGCGTTGGAGAGCTGGCTGTAGTCCAGCGCCTGCACGAGGCCCCCTTCAATGAGCCGCTCGATCATATCCCCGCTGGTGAACACCACGTCATAGACCGGCTCCTCCATCGTGACAGACTCCGTATCCTCCCCTTCGGCCTCGGCCTGGTCCAGCGCGTCCTCGTAATCGATGTACCGCTGCTGGAGCCGGTCATAGAGGTCCAGCGCCTCCCAGGCGGCTTCCTCCTCCAGGGCGGCCAGCTCTTCCTCCGTCAGCTCCGGCGAAGCGCCAGAGGAGGCGGCGCTGTCCGCCGGGTCCTCATCCTCCTCCGTCAGGTTCATCCCGTTTTCCAGCGTGCTGTTTCCGGTGGTGTACTCCACCAGTATCCCGGTCTCCTTGGAAAATTCATCCATCAGGGAGGAACGAATCAGGTCCCCCTCGCAGTAGACCCGAAGGGTCACGGTCTCCTCTTTGCCGCATCCGGAGAGCAGTCCGGCACAGGACAGCAGGAGGGCCGCCGTCAAAAGCAGGGAAAGGGTTCGTTTCATTCGCGTACCGCCTTTCGTGTCAGATCAGTCGTGGAAAACGCCACCGGCACCTGGGCCAGGGAAAACTCCGGGAAGTATTCCTCCACGAAGTCCACCCTGGAAACCTGCCAGTGCTTTCCGTTCAGGTAGTTCAGTTCGCCGGCATCGGTGGAAAAGCAAAAGGTCAGCGACCAGCTCCAAAGGGCCTGATGCTTGCGGCCATATCGGCGGTTCACCTTTTCCGAGCCGTACTTCCCGTCCCCCAGCAGGGGGGCGCCGGCATCCGCTAGCTGCGCCCGAATCTGATGGGTGCGTCCCGTCACCAGCTCGCACTCCACCAGGGAGAGGCTGCCCTTTGTGGCCAGAGTGCGGTACTCCGTCACCGCCGTCCGGCCGCCAGGCACCGGCTTGTGGGAGACGTAGACCTGCTTCTTCTCCTCGTCCTTCCGGAGGTAGCTGCGGAGCGTGCCGGAGGGAGGCTTCAACCGACCCGCCGTCACGCAGAGGTACCGCTTGGACAGCTCCCTGTCCCGAATCTTCTGGTTCATCACCCGCAGGGCCTCCGCCGTTTTCGCGGCGATGACGATGCCGCCGGTGTTCCGGTCGATGCGGTTGCACAGGGCCGGGGCAAAGGCTCCCTCCTGATAGGGGCTCCACTCCTTTTTCTGGTAGAGATAGGCCTGAATGTGGTTGATCAGAGTGTTCACCTTTTCCGTCTCGTCCGCATGGACCACCATGCCCGCCGGCTTGTTCAGCACCATGATCTGCCCGTCCTCATATAAAATGTCCAGCTTGGGCTTGAACAGCTGCAAAAAGGCGTTCTCCGGCGCGGGCTTTTCAAAGAATTCATCATTGATATATAGCTGCAAGCGGTCCCCCACCTGCAGCCGGGTATCCCGCTCTGCCCGCTTGCCGTTCACCTTCACCCGCTTCAGGCGGATGTACTTCTGGGCCAGGGGCGCGGGTAAAAGGGGGAGATTTTTGGACAGCCAGCGGTCCAGCCGCTGCCCGGCGTCGTTCTTTCCGATTTCAAACTCTTTCATCGCTCGCTCCACGCTTCGTTCAAACTGACTGTGCCACAAGTATAGCACGGCTGGCGGAAAAAAACAATATGGCGCAGCACCGCAAAATGTGTTCCACAGGCGAAAAAAGGGTTGACAAGGGAAAGAACTTGCGGTAGAATACATCTTGTATCGTTATGTGAGGTGCAGTATGCGTCTGGAATTAAGCAACATCATTCATACGCCGGGGGCGGCGCTCCCCTTCGCCTTTGATTTGGATTTATCCGAATTGGACTTTTACGGCGAGCACAGGCTGCCGGAACCGGTTCATATCGAAGGCTCGGTGCGCAACCGGGCGGAGATGCTGGTGTTTCAGGCGACGGCTACCACAAATCTGCATTTACACTGTGACAGCTGCGGCAAGCCATTTCAGCGGGCCGCCACAGTGGAAGTGGAGCATTTGCTGGTCACTGAGCTGGAAAACGAAGATGACGCAGACGACATGGAGCTGATTGTCCTGGACGGCACAACGCTGGACGTGGATGAGCTGATGCATGACGAGGTCATCCTCGCAATGGATACGAAGAACCTGTGCCGGGAGGATTGCAAGGGCCGCTGCCCCAGATGCGGTAAGGATCTGAACGAAGGGCCCTGTGACTGCAAACCGGAGCTGGACCCCAGGTTTGCCGTCCTTGCCAAGCTGCTGGAACAGGACGAGTGAGTGAATAGCCCAGAAAGGGCGGAAATGAGGAGGTGTCATAAATGGCAGTCCCGAAGAGTAAGGTGTCCAAGGCAAGACGTGATAAGCGCCGCGCAAACTGGAAGCTGACCGCGCCCCAGCTGGTCAAGTGCCCGGAGTGCGGTGCATACCGTATGCCCCATCGTATTTGCCCTTCCTGTGGTATGTATGATGGTCGCTCCTATGCGAAGGTTGAGGCAAACGCTGACGTTGAGTGAGCATGGCAATCGAGCGGAAGGCCCCGGACAGGGCCGACTTCTCTCCCCACCGTGTACGGCTTGGTACGCGGCGTTCAATCGCATAAGTGCAAAGACTCGTACAGGCTTAGGATGCCGTTGTATCCTGCCTGTGCGAGTCTTTCGTTTGGAAGCGGAATCGCTGTGAAAGAGGGCTGGCCAATCATGGCCAGCCCTCTTTTTCGCTGTCAGAAGCGCCCTTACCGCACCCGGACAACGCAGCTTGCGCTGCTGCCGCCGGAGGTCACGGTGATGGTGCAGGTGCCGCTGCCCTGGGCATAGACGCTGCCGCCCGCAGTCACTGTGGCTACGGCGGTGTTGCTGCTGGACCAGGTATAGGTGCCGTTGCCGCCGCTCACCTTCAGGGTGATGCCGTCGCCCACGTTGTTCAGGGTGATGTCCGTTTGATCCAGCGTCAGGGTGGAGGTGCTGCCGGTCTCACCGCTGCTGCTGGTCCCACCGGTTTCGCCGGATTCACCGCTGCTGCCGGTGTCCGTCTTGCGGCAGTTGACCTTGCAGCTGGCGGTCAAATCCCCTGCCTTGGCGGTGATGGTGCAGGTGCCGCCGGAGACGTAGAGGACATAGCCTGCGTCGTTCACCGTGGCGACGCTCTCATCGCTGGAGGACCACTGGATTGTCCCATCCCAGCCGGAGGGGGTGACGGTGGCGACCAGGCGGGTGCCGTCGTTGCCCACCAGGGTGATTTCCGTATAGTTCAGGCTGATGCCCGTGGCAACGGAGGTGTCCACCGCCTCTTTGCAGGTCACGGTGCAGGTGGCCGTCTGCTCGTCCGCCTTGGCGGTGATGGTGCATTCGCCGCTGGAGACATAGGTCACCTGGCCGTCGTCGTCCACCTTGGCGACGCTCTCATCGCTGGAAGACCAGGTCACATCGCCGCTCCAGTCCTCCGGGGCCACGGTGGCCTCCAGCTGGGCAGAACCGCCTTCCTCCAGGCTGAGCTCGGTCTTGCTCAGGGTCAGGCCGGTGGCAGTGATCACCTCAGCCTCCGGCTCCGCCTCAGAGGATACCTCGGGCGCCAAATCGCTCCCCTCGGATTCCGTTTGGGAGGCCTCCGGCTCCGCCGCCAGGTCACCGCTGGACTGGCTGCTGGACACGGCCACGGTCTGCCCGCCCTGATCCTGCCGCTGGGCGGAGATTTCCTGGGCCACATCTACGCCGTAGACCACCAGCGCCACCACCAAAATCAGCAGCAGCGCAGCCAAAAGCCCTGTGACCAACCGGGAAAAGCCGCCGCCTGTGCGGAAGCCGCCGCCGTACTTCGTCACATCCAGCGCGCCCTCCTTGGCGGCGTCCAGGTTGGCGCTGGTCTCCTCGCCGCAGTGGGGACAGGTGCTCTCCGCAGCGTCATAGACCCCGCCGCAGTTTTTGCACTTAATCTGATTCTGTTCCTCTTGCTTCGTTTTCATAATACAGATCCTTCCTCTGTAACTCTCTTGATGCTAACAGTATCATACCGCGTTTTCCGGCAATCGTCAACTAAATTTGCAGGAAGTCTTCCGTATTCCCCGGTTTTCGCCTTGACCGGAGGATGGATTCCCATTATAATAAAAGTGAAACTGCGTCAGGCGCTGCGCCTGATGAATCGGGAGCGGATCGTATGGGCAAACAGAAAATTACCGCCGAGCTCATCGGCAAAAAGTATAGCGCGGCGATTGCCGCCTACGCCCGCCAGCTGGGGGACCCCAATCTGCGGCTGGACTTCACCCAGGAGGCGGACGCCTATTTCCGCCGCTGCGCCCTGGGAGTGTGGGCGCACTCCGGCGGGGAAATCGGGGAGGACCATGTGGCGGCGTACAACGCCATCTGCTCCGGCAAGCACGAGCCTACCAAAGCCCTGTACTTTGAGGTGGCGACCGGCGCAGCCTCGGCCCCGCCCTTTGCGCCGCCCGGCTTCTTTCCGGCGCTGATAGCGGCAGACAGGGTCAGCCACCAGGACCGGGCCAGCCAGTTTGCCGACCTGTGCAATCTGCTGCTCCTGCTGTTCGCCTCTGTGGATGACCAGGTGACCTCGGAGGAGGCGGACTATGTGACGAACTGTGTGGACCTCCTCCGGCAGTCCATTCAGAGCGGCCTGCCGGACCGCCCTGCCGCCCCCAAAGGGAACGCGCCTGCCGCCGCGCCCGCCCCCAGCGCGCAGGCTGCCGCCCCGACCGAAGAGGCGGCACAGGACGAAAGCGCCCAGCCGGAGCCAACGGTGGACGAGCTGCTGGCCCAGCTGGACGAGCTGTGCGGGCTGGAAAAGGTGAAAAAGGACGTGCGGAGCCTGATCAACCTGATTAAAATCCGCAAGCTCCGGCAGGAAAACGACCTGCCTGTGCCGGACATGAGCCTGCACCTGGTCTTTATGGGTAACCCCGGCACCGGCAAGACCACGGTGGCCCGGCTGCTGGCCCAACTCTACAAGGCCATCGGCGTCCTGCCCCAGGGCCAGCTGGTGGAGGTCGACCGCTCCGGCTTGGTGGCCGGATATGTGGGCCAGACCGCGCTGAAGACCCAAGAGGTCATTCAGAAGGCGCTGGGCGGCGTTTTGTTCATTGATGAGGCCTATGCCCTGGCCTCCGGCGACAGCGGCAACGACTTCGGCCAGGAGGCCATTGACACGATTCTGAAGGCCATGGAGGACCACCGGAACGAGCTGGTGGTCATCGTGGCGGGCTATCAGGGGCCAATGGCCCGGTTCCTGACCTCCAACCCGGGGCTGGAAAGCCGGTTCAACAAGTATTTCTACTTTGAGGACTACACCGGCCCCCAGCTGGAAAGCATCTTTCAAAGTATGTGCAGCAAAAACGGCTATACGCCGGAGGATGCGCTAAAGGAGTATACCCCTGGCTTCTTCCAGACGCTGTACGAGGAACGGGACTACAACTTTGGCAACGCCCGGGACGTGCGCAACCTGTTTGAGAAGCTGGTCAGCGTCCAGTCTGACCGCGTGGCGGCCCTGGAAAGCCCCTCACGGGAGGATTTGATGCTCCTGACCCTGGATGACTTCCGGCAGGCCGCCGGCGAAGCAGAGCCGTCTGAGGGCAGCGTCAGCGAAGGACTGGACCAGGTGCCCACCCCGGAGTTGACGCTGGAAGGCGAGGAGGCGTGAGATGCCGCTGTTTGATACGCACTGTCACTATGACGACAGCTGGTTTGACGAGGACAGAGACGCCCTGCTGGCCTCCCTCCCCGCGCAGGGGGTGGAGCTGGCGCTGAACCCCGGCTGCAACCTGGCGTCCTCCCGGAAGGCGGTCTCCTATGCGGAGACGTATCCTCACATTTACGCTGCGGTGGGGTTCCATCCCTCCGATGCGGCGGACTACAGCGATGAAGCGGAGGAGATGCTGCGGCGTCTGGCCCGCCACGATAAGGTGAAGGCCATCGGGGAGATCGGCCTGGACTACTACTGGGCGGACTATCCCTCCCACGAGGTGCAAAAGGAGGTGTTCCGCCGTCAGCTTCGGCTGGCGGAGGAGCTGGGGCTGCCCGTCATCGTCCACGACCGGGAGGCCCACGGCGACTGCCTGGCCGTGGTCAGGGAGTTTCCCAACGTGCGGGGGGTCTATCACTGCTACTCCGGCTCCCTGGAGGACGCGAAAACGCTGATTGCCCTGGGCTGGAACCTGTCCTTCACCGGTTCCATCACCTATAAGAATGCAAAAAAGGCCCCCGAAGTCATCGCCTGGCTGCCGGAGGACCGGTTTATGATTGAGACGGATTCCCCCTATATGCTGCCCTATCCCAGGGAGAAGGAGGAGAGGCGCAACGATTCCACCAAGGTTATTCGGGTGGCCCGCCGCATCGCCGCGCTGCGGGGCATGGAGGTGGAGGAGGTCATTCGCGTCACCACGGAGAACGGGAAGCGGTTTTTCCGGATTCCGTAAACGCTGCAATAGCGGCAACGCCGCTCCGTTGCCGTCTGCTGCCCAACCATCCCCCAGGGACGGTTGGGCAGCTTTGTTCGTCCATCAATATGTTGCACCCACGGCAAAAGCGCCCGAACAGTGTCCGGGCGCTTTTGGTTTGCTTGGGTTAAGATAGGGTCAGGTCGCTCACTCCTGCGCTTTGCGCCGCAGCAGCACCACGGCTGCACCGCAGCAGAGGACTGTGCCGGTCAGGATGTACATCCAAGTACCGGAGCCACCGGTAGAGGGGAGCTCGTAGCCGGCTTCGTTGGTCACTGTGATGGTCTTTGCGTTGGATGTTTCGCGGCTAACCTCAGCAGAAGCATAGCTCAGGTTGTACCCATCCGGGGCCTTGACCTCTACCAGGTAGTAGCTGTCCTCGGTCAGACCAGTCCAGGTGATTTGGCCATTATCTTTAGTCGTCTGTACGCTGTACAGATACCAGATTTCTTCGCCCACCTCAATCTGACTTGCGGCGCTGTCATCCGTCACGTTTCTGTTAGTCTTGCTATACAGGACGAATACCGCTCCCTCCAAGGTAGTTTCATATTCACCGGTATCTTCGTTTTTGCTGTCCGCGTCCACCTTGGTCAGCTCCAGGCTCCAAACCTCGTAGGTGTTTTCACAGGCAAGGTACAAAGTTGCACCAGGATCATAAGTGAAGGTATAAGAGTTACCATTCTGCGATCCTGTTGTAGTCTCACCAGAGGCACTCCACTTATTCAGCACATAGGTTTCACCCTCCAGGAACTCCGTGATTGTGTAAGTTGTATTCGGCGTCCAAGTCCAGTCGCTCCAGTCGAGGGACACATACCCGGAATTGGAAGCCTCTGCGTCTACGGTGATGGTCACTTCCTTGTATTGTGTTTGACCAAGAGCCGTTATCAAAGCTTCCTTAGAGGTGTAGCTGTTTCCATCGGCATCTTTAACCTCGCTGCCCTTGTAGACCACGAAGGTGAACGTCGTATTCACATCGACCTTATAGTCGTTGCCCTCCAGGTCAACCAGCTTCTTCTCCAGCTTTGGAGCGGAAGGCACCTGAACACCCACTTCCAGCGGCATGGCCTCCAGAGTGATGGAGGATCCTCCGCTGGTCACGGAATAGGTATAACCGAAGTTGTTCCAGGCGACGGCTCCGGCATTCGCCGTACCGCTGACCTTCCCGTCGAAGCTGACGGAAACAGTCGCACCAGCGGGTATATTATAATTGATGATGACACGAATAGACTTTACCGTGGGCAGGTCTGTATCTGCTGTGATCTCGAACCAATCGGTTGAATTGGTCCCCGCCTTTTCAGCAGCGGTGAAGTTATTCTTTTTCGTGCTTCCCTCGACGGTGTAATAACTGCTGCCCAGGGTAGTAGTGCCTTCCGAAGTGGTGATAGTCACAGTAAAGTTAGTGTTTGCCAGCTGCACCGCGAACTCGCTGCCGCGAGCCACGTCCGAATTGAACGTATACGTATCGCCCACATACGGCAGATTATCGATCAGCACCAGGCTTGACATTGTGGCGCTCGTTGAGTTTTCCACTGTCAACGTATAGGTAAAGGTGCTATCCGTGCTGGGAAGGACGATGCTGTTATCCGAATCATCGGAGCGGGCGGTATTTGTAGTGTCGGTTTTTTCTGTCACGCTCTTATAAGCGCTGGTAGAGTAGCCGGTCGCTACAGTAACGGGGGCAGTGGCATATACACCGGTTCCATCTGTTGTCTTCCTGCCAGTATCAACTTCGGTAAACTGCTGGCTGTTGGGCGTCAATGTCACTGTATTGATATAGGTGGCGTTTACATACTCGTTGGTCGGGTTATGGGAGGAATAATCCAGTGTAACGTGTCCGCCCTCCGGAATGGCCCAATAGGTATCCGTAAAGCCAATCTCCATCACAGCATTGCTGCCGCTCAAATACAACTTCAAAGTAAATGTTCCCTTCGACGTTGTAATCGTCACTGCATCACCGCCAACGGTGACATCTGTCGTCGCCTCACTACCATTTGCCCCTAGATAACTGACGGTCACAGTAGTGCCATCAATCCACGATGTCAGACTACCCGTATCAGGGAAACTGAACAAAGTCCCCGTATCAAGCTGAGTATCGGTGGAGTCAAAGATGCTGTAAGTCACATCCCTAGTGAATACAAAGGGACTGGGCATGGCATCCGTCACGGTGTAGTTATAGATGGTCATGGTGCCACGGTTATACAGCGTTGCCTCCCAATTCACCGTCATGTTTGTATTCACAGCGGTGGTATAGGGTGTGCTGTCGCCATTGTTATCCGTATAGCTCACCACCTTTTTACTGACACCCGGCACAATGCCACCTCGACTGACCGTCACGTCAGACACCAGCCATTGAGTGTTGCCAGTTTCATCAGAGATGCCAATCTCTTCTACTTCCTCGGTGGTATGAACCTTGCAGTCACCATCGTTGGAGGCGCCGCCATACCATTTTGTCGCCCCACCATCAACACTGAAATCACGACCACTCACGGTATGTTCCGCGACATTTACATCGCCAGCGTTTGTATAGTCAGTATAAGACATAGCGATGGTATTAGTGGCATTCGATTCCGTATCAGCGTACTCACCGATTTGGCAGATAAAACCAAACACAATGGATTCATTGGTATCCAGATAATACTGGCCCATCTCATCATCATATTTGATTGCATAGGTTCCGCTGCCACTGCCAACAGAGAACTTGACCTGACCGCTTTCTACAGAAGCAGTGATTGTGGCGCTCCTGTAGGTAACGCTTGAATCCTTTTCAATCAGCCATGCGCTAGACGAATTGCTGCTATCCAGGGTAGTGATAGAAGTTATCCCTGTCGATTTTGTTTCAAGCTTGCCATTGGTATAATTGGAGCTTCCGCTAATAAGCGTTACAAAAGTGAAGCCATCCGGAAGCACATCATACAAGTCGTTCAGATAGAGCCTGGAGTTTGCTCCGTTGTATAGCTCTACATAGTAGTAGATGTAACGGTTGCTGCTATCCTCATTGTTGTAGTATTCCTTTGTACTTCCTGTGGGATACACCTCCGTGATACTATTATTATTGAGTGTACCACGCGCCAGAGCATAGACGCCCTTTGTCAGTTTTGCGCTGCCCTCCTCCTTCAGGACATGGTTGACCGTGGTGGGATAGTTATAGACATAGAACGTATTGCTCAAGGTCGTACCGCTCACAGCCTCTACATATTCGGTCCAATCACTGGTACCATCATTATCAGTGTCCGTATCATCGGGGAAAGTCAGGGTCACATAGACGTACACCGTTGCTTTGCCGGTAAAGGTGATTGAAACACTGTTATCCCAGAGGATATAATACTGACCTTCGCTTGTTGTACCATTCCAGGAGGACTCGATTGACCACTTTGTGCTATCCTTGAGGGCATTATAACCGTCCACCTGTCCACCGCCGGATGTTTCTACAATCACGTTCGTGATTGCAACGTTATTCGCGGTCCACGTAAAGGTCCCGAAGGTGCTCGGCAGAGCATCAGCAATATTGTCCCCAGTCAGAATGACCCTGGTATCAGCATCGCCACCGCTCGACAGCGTCAGGCGGTAGGTGACGGTTTCACCTTCTCCGACCTCGCTCAGGTCGTCATCGTCGATCACGTCATCGTCAGTATCGCTATCATCAGCGCCGCTTGTGACGATATCCTTGTCCCAGTCGAGCACTGAACCGCCGCCCAACAGTGTGTCGTAAATTCTGGCGTTGGTCCGGTCGTTCATCCAAACCACATTGCCCAACGTATAGCTGGGGCTGCCGCCGTAATCGACAAGCGCCTGATAATCGACCGTGAGGGTGTAATTGCCGCTTGGAAGCGCGTCAAAATACCAGTAAATCTCTGTATGAACGCCGCTGTAGGTGAACGTTGTGCCATCCGTAAGTACTTCTTCACTGCTATCAGAGGATACAACAATTTTAGCCGCAGTCAGAGTGCCGCTGGTGCCGTCGCTCATGGTATAGGTGCCAACCTCTACGTTATAGAACGTGCCGCTTTTCAGGATATAGTAGTCGTATGTGTTATCTCCATCCGCATCATAGGCTTCATAATTGCTTCCCTCAGAGCAGGAGAGGCCAGATTCTGTATACGGCACCAGCAGATACTGGCTGCCATAGAGGTCATCCACCATGGGCAAATCATCGTAAGTACCACTGCCATAGTGGGTAAACGTCAGCTCATAGGTCAGAACCTGTCCATCCTCCGCAGTGAAATTGCTGCCTAAAGCCTCCTCGCTGTCAGATGCATATACGGATTTGTCGATTACAGCTTCTCGTTTTGCAGAGTCGCTTACAGACGAAGATGTTGCAACACTTTTACTCGATGGATCGAGCAATTCCGCTCTCGTATTCGTAAAGGGAACCGCACCCTCCGCTTGATACTTCTGCTGCGCGTCAGTACCGAGGTATTGGAAGGTCGTTTTGACCGTGGAAAGGATCGAGTAGGTCAGGGTTTCACCAGGGTTAAGGGTATACGTTGCTGTCTCACTGGCCATCGTCCAGGTGCAGGTGTAAACCGCACTCTGAGTCACGCCGTAGCCGATGTCCTGGAGCAGTTCTTCCAAATCGTCGCCGGAGGATGTGGTGACATTACCACTTGCATCTGTCACAGAAATGGTATAAGTTCCATTGCTATAAGTGATAACAATGGTGTTTCCACTTGTCTCATCCGTCAGGTTAGAGTTGCCGGAGTTGATGTACGCCGTACCGTTGCTGTCCGCATCAGACACGGTACCCCCAGTTCCCAACACAGCTCCTGTAATGGTGATCGTCAAAGGGGTGCCAGCTTCTTCGGCTGCTTTGAACATCGTCTCCATATTTTCGGCTTTGATATACACCATATCAGGCAACTTGTCAGTCAGAGTATAGGCACCCATAGTGGTTGCCGTGTAAGTGTAGGTCGTCGCACCGCTGTTGGCTACCGTCACGGTATAAGTCTTGTCCTCACCAAAGTAGGTCACGGTGTTGTCGGCGCTTTTGCTGACATTAATCGTACCATTGGAAACTGTCAGTGCCGTGGTTGCATTAGCTGTTTTCGTCTTACTCTGGCTGTATGTGTAATTCACCTCAGAAGTAGCTGTGTTAGTTACAGTGTTCTTCGAAGTGTCAAACGAGCTGAGCGTAACGTCCAGCGCCGCAGAATCGATGGTCAACTTGAACTCGTTTTTACTCAGGTTTTCGGAACCGGTGTTCTTTACCGTCCAGCTCAGGACAACCTGCCCATTTTTGTCTACCCCTAATTTTACATTTTGCAGCGCGAGACCAGTGGTCGATGTCATTGCCAAAGTAACAATCGTGGTACCATTCGCTGAAAAAGTTACCGTATTGCCAGAATTGCCTATGCTCCGCGTGTAGGTACCATTCTTTATACTTTCCAGCACAGCATCATCCCAGGTCACGCCGTCAGGTAAGGTGAGGATGTCCGTATAGGTAGCGCTGGTTACATAGTCTTCACCCAGGGAGCTGTGTTTGTCTTCGGCTCGAGCCAGTTTGATCGTGTACACCAGGTTATCCGCCAGATAGGCCCCCTCCGCATTGGCAGCAATCGACACAGACGTCTTATTGCTGGTTTTAGTGAGGGTGTATTCATCTGGCTCCGTCTTCCACCAGAGCTGCAACGTGGCAGAGGAGGTGGCCGTTTCCGTTGTTGTGGTTGTTCCACCCTCATCGGTGGTCTTCTCCACAATAGCAGTGGAAACCGTCAGACCTCCGCCGTCCGAGCTGCCGGAAGGGTAGTTGGTAGGCACATCAAAGTTCAGTGTTTGATGCGCTCCCACTGTAAACTCGCAATAAACCGTATATGGGTCGTCGGGATCCTGATACCAAGCAACGGAAACACCTTCGATGCTATATGTCTTCCCAACTTCGTAGTTCATATAAAAGTCGTCATCAGTCGAAGTGAAGTAGACGCGATAGGTTTGCGGTGAACCGCTGGAATTAGATGCACTAATGTTGACCGTCATATCCTGGCCTGTCAAAGCGACATAACCGCCCGTGGTGCCGTTGCTTGACGTCCAGGCTCCACCATCACTCACTCTGGCAGTGATGGATGATATCACCTCATCAGAAGTGTTGGTTTCGTTAGCTGTGACAGATTGGCTGCCGTTCAAGGTCATCTCGGACAGGACTGTGCTGTTAGGGTCAGTCAATCCGGTGTTATAGAAAGCGTTCTTCCCCACTCTGGCAAAGCCCAGGGCCTCTGCCCCCGATACGGTAGCGGCAGTTCCGTCCTCGCTTGCTGCGCCGTTGATAACGCTGGTCAGGGTCTCGCAGTTGGCCAGAGCATAGGCCTCCAGCGTGACCTGGGAAGCGTCCGCAAAGGTGATGCTGGTCAGACTGTCAGCGTATTTCAGTGCGTTGGACGCCACTGTGGTCACTTTATAGGTGCCGTTCACGCTGCCGCTCTCGCCGCTCACCGTGAAAGAGATGGGAACGGTATATTTCGTCACATCATCTGGAACGTAGATCAGCGTTGCGGTGTTGCTGTTCACATCCAGCTGGTAGACTGCGCCGGACTCGTCCACATAGATCCAGCCGGAAATGCCGGTGAAGGGAGCGAGAGCGTTTGCCAGCGCGCCCTCGGCGACATTAATAACGTTCGGCCCATTAAAGGTCAGACTAAGCGCTTGGCTTGCCAGATAATTAAAGTCCGCAGGCAAAGTGTCCACATCTTTACCTACGATCAGGTCATAGGACATCGAACTGCTTACTACAGTCGAATCAATTGAGGTCACATTCGCTGCGTCATACGTCAATGTCTGCAAGGCATTCAATCCGTTAAGCGCGACTCTCCCGATAGTTTGTGTTCCCTTGGGAATGGTCAGCTCTGTCAAATTATAGTCACCATAGAATGTAGCAGCGCCTAAAGTCAGCGAAGTATTATTTGGCAGTTTCACTGTCTCCAGATTATCGTTCTGATAAAACCAGTATCCACTTGTATCGCTAATGACCACATCGTCAGCAAAATAAATTGCTATAAAATTCGACTCTGAGAAATAACTGCCTCCTGATTCAAACTTGACGTCGCTCTCAATATACAGTACACTAGTTTTGTAGACCTGACTGAATGCTTTTGTCCCAATCGTCACGCCACCTTCAACTGTATAAGAATATGCTTCCTTGTTGTTAGGATATTTTATGAGTTTTGTCCCATCTTTGCTAAACAATATTCCTTCTTTTGAGGAATAAACTTCATTTTTTTCAGCAACATCAAACGCTTCAATGGAATTAAATGCGTTCACATCAATAGAAGTTACAGACGCCGGAATAGCAACAGTGCCTACTGAGCCGCCAGACTCGGCAAAAGCCCTATCCGCAATCGTTTGTACGCCTTCCCCAAGCGTAATGGATGTAATATTACAAGCAGAAAACGCATCGCTTCCAATCGTCTTGACATTCCCGGGAATGGTTACTTCTGTCAAATTCGACATCCCAGAAAACGCAAACTTTCCGATTTCGCTCACAGTGTTTGAGAACTGGATCTCAGTGGCTTTAAAGCTTGTAAATGCATAGTTGCCTATCTTTGTAATGCCCTCTCCAATTACGATGCAATCCGTCGAGGAATAATAGGAACGCCAAGGCTGCTCAGCCGCCGATGAGTAGTCAGGAATCGCCCCAGTCCCCGTAATCACAAGGTAACGGGTACCTGCGTCGTCATCATAAACCGTCCAGGTGATGGTATCCGTGCCATTAGCATTATCGATGGTCCCACTGGCAACAACGGTATCGGAATCTGTGACCGCGTAGGTGGAGAAATGCTCCGCGTCAAACGCCACCGCGCCTTCCTCGGCTTCGCTTTCCATCTTCTCGGCGTCGCCGTCGTCGGAGATGTAGTACACGCCGTTGCCCGCGCTGATTTCGTCGGACTGGATGGTGACGGAGATAGTGTCATCCTCCGGCTCGAACACGGTACCGTCCGCATTGTAGATGGAGATGTCGAAGGCCAACACGATGTTCAGCTCGTCGTTCTCCACCTCAACGGGGGTGGCGGTGACGGCGGCCCCCTCCGGCAGCAGGCCGGAGACGGTGATGGTGGCGCTGTCCACGGTGGCGGTCAGGGTCTGCTGGGTCAGCGTCGCGCCGTCCTCGGTTTCGGTTTCGGCTTCGGCTTCGCTTTCGTTTTCGGTTTCAACCTCGGATTCAGCCGCGTCCTCAGCTTCGGATGCAATCTCAGACTCGGCCT
>JAJPXL010000139.1 GCA_021205455.1 Clostridiales bacterium | reverse complement strand
CTGGACAAGACCAGCAGCAGCTGGTACAAGGTGTCCTACACCAATTCCTCCGGCAGCACATGGACCGGCTACGCCAGCGCAAAGTATCTGCAATAACCGCCCACCGGCGGACAGGGCCGCACAGGGCACGGCGGGAACGCCGCCTGTGCGGCTTTTCGCCCACGGGCAGAATCAGGCAGCGGACGCCGCAGGAGAGGCGACGTCCGCTGTATCATCAGAAGGGAGCACAGGTATGAAAGAATTCAAGCGGGCCATTTCCCTGCTGCTGGCGTTGGCGCTGGCGGTCTGCTGCACCGGTACGGCCTTCGCCGCCACCCGTACGGAGGACACCGGCCTGGCGGTCAGCTACCTGCCGGAGGAGCTGACCGACGCGCCGGACATCCAGGCCGGGGCAGCGGTGCTGATGGACGTGAAGACGGGCACCATATTGTATGAGAAGAACGCGGACGAGCAGCTTTACCCCGCCAGCATCACCAAAATCATGACCGCGCTGATCACGCTGGAGGAATGTGAGCTAGGGGACATCGTCACCTTCTCCGACAACGCAGTGTACGGCACGGAGGCGGGCAGCAGCACCGCAGGCATCGCCGCCGGGGCGGAGCTGACCGTGGAGGAGACGCTGTATGCCATGCTGCTGGTGTCCGCCAACGAGGCGGCCACCGCCCTGGCGGAGCACGTCTCCGGCAGCGTGGAGGACTTTGCCGCCCTGATGACCCAGCGGGCTCAGGAGCTGGGTTGCACCGGCACCCAGTTCACCAACGCCAACGGGATGCCGGATGAGGAGCATTACACCACCGCCCACGATATGGCGCTGATTCTGGAGGAGGCGCTGCACTATGAGGCGTTCCGCACCATCTCCGGCACCAAGAACTACACCATCGCGGACCGGGATACCCTTTACAGCGAGATCGAGCTTTGGAACCATTTCAAAATGCTCTACTCCACCCACGAGTACTATTACGAGTACGCGGAGGGCGGCAAGACCGGCTACACCACCGCGGCCAACTCCACCCTGGCCACCTTTGCGGCCAAGGACGGGGTGGAGCTGCTGTGCATCATTTTGAACGATACCGGCAGCGGGAACCACTATAAGGACACGGAAGCCCTGTACGAGTGGGGCTTTGCCCAGGTGGCCTACGCCACGCCCCTGGAGGGGTACGACATCACCGCCTCGCTGAACGAGGAGCAGCTGGCCCTCTACGAGACGCTGGGCTGCACCTATGAGAGCGACTATACCCTGCTGGTGTCCGCCGGGTCGGAGGACCTGACCGTCTCCTTTGTGGAGTCGGCAGACCAGACGGGCGGCGTCTTCGGCTACCTGCTGATTCAGGACGGCGACGAGACGGCAGACCGGGTGCCGGTGACCTTTGACACCTCCACCGAAGCCGCCCAGAGCTATCTGTACCCGGAGGCGGAGGAGACGGAATCCGAAGCCGCTCCGGAGGCCTCCACGGAACAGGGCGGAGGGGTGCTGAAATACCTCCTGGTGCTGGCGGCGGTGGCCGTGGTGATCCTGGCCCTGGTGCTGCTCCGGTTGTGGGGAGCCGGGCGGCGGCGCAGCCGCTCCGGCACCTATCGGGGCAGACGCCGCAGAAGGTGAGCTGTCCCGGCAGGGCTGCGCCCCTTTCGCCCCTGTGGGGTTGTGACTGACATAAAAAGCACCCCAACCATGGGGAGCGCAGCGGAACTGCTGCTTGACGGCGGAGGGGTGGGGTTTCTTAGACATGGTTCCTTATCCCTTACCTACGCCTACCGAAGCCGTCTCAACATTGTGGATGACCGCATGGTGGGCACAGTGCTTGAGGCAGAAGTCTCACAATAAAACCATGGGCTT
The DNA here is from genome assembly GCA_021205455.1 of Clostridiales bacterium. GTDB lineage: Bacteria > Bacillota > Clostridia > Oscillospirales > Oscillospiraceae > Onthomonas. The sequence goes on along the minus strand of JAJPXL010000139.1, from coordinate 24,538 downwards.
TTACCCACGACGGAGGATAGAGCAACGCTGGGGAGCGACTCGATCGCCTCGTGGGGTTTGCCGGGAGCGATGCGAAAGCGTCGCTCTTTTTTTGACATATTACGTCGGCTGCTTTGGGACAGCGAAAATCGGTGACGATGGACAAATTAGATCGGCTGTTTTGGGTCATTTAGGCTCGGCGGCGACACTAATCTGAAAAATTTAAAACAGCGGCCTAGATAAGTCTGCCGTTTGCGACCGTAGAATTGGCGACAACCAAATGCAACCAAATATCCCCTCAGGGGAAGGAGAAACCCCTGAGGGGAAGCGCTTGGAAACTGTGGGAAGCAAAGCTTTCCACATGAGGGAGCTTGGTTGTTACTCAGTCAATAGCTTACGGGTTTTCCACTTGCCGCTGCAATAGTAAGCGATGCATACGATAGCTGGCAGGATGCGTGAGCAGGCCACGCCCCAGAACAGACCGACATAGCCCATGTTGAACACATAGACGAACAGCATACTCAAACCTACCTTGCAGACAACGCCATCCAGAATACCGATGGCGAACCCAAGGGAGACAAACCCACAGCCAGTCACCATAGCCTGGAACGCGCCCACAGTGGCAGAGGCAAAGAAGTGAAGGATCATAATGCGCAGATAAACAGCCCCCAAAGCCTCTACTTCTGAGTCTGTCGTGAAAATCCCGAATATCTGCTCTGGGAAAAACGCACACAACAGAGAGATGATCACCGCGCACACCAAAGTGGCCGCAAAGGTATTCATCGTCACCTTCCCTGCTCGTTCCGTCTTCTTTGCCCCCAGATTCTGACCTACCATAGCAGAGGACGCAGTGTCTACACCCTGAATAAAGACCTCCAGGAACTTCTGAAGTTTATTTCCGATTCCGTTCGTGGTAGAAACGATCTCCCCATAGGAATTGGCTGTAGCATTGATCCACAACATGGAAAAGCGGACCAATAGGCTGCGTATCACCTGAGGAATACCCAGTTTAATCAACATCCACAGGATCTGACGATCCATTTTGAAATAGGATAATTTAAACTCAAAGTCAAACTTATCCTTGTGCCTCCACATGAAGTAAAACGAAGCAATGAATGAGCCCAGTTGGGACGCAACGGTGGCAATGGCAGTGCCAGCAGATTCCATTGGAATGACAATCACCAGGAGCAGGTCCAAAACGATATTAATAGACGCAGCCACCAAAATAAAAATCAGGGGGCTCCTGCTTTCCCCCATACCCCGGAGCACACCGCAAACAGCGTTATAGCCAAAAATACAGGGGATGCCAATGGCCGTGATGATCATATATTGTCTGGCTTGGTCAAATCCTTCCTCTGGACAATTCAGTAAGTTGAGGATAGGAGTGCAAAATGCGATGGTTACCGCCATCAGCACGATTGAGAGCAGCATCATAAAGGTCAACAGCGTACCAATGGTATCTTTTACCTTCTGTTCGTGTCTGGATCCAACCAACTGAGCGATGTAGATCTGCCCAGCCGTGGAAAAACCGATGGCCACCGGTGTCATTATGTCAGCGATTTCTCCGCCGGTATTGACACCAATGGTACCGGCGTTGCCTACGAACTGTCCAATTACTATCAGGTCGACCATGGAGTAGAGCTGTTGCACCAGGTCAGCCAGCACGATGGGGATGGCGAAGGTCAGCAATGTGCGCATAATTGGGCCTTCGGTTAGATTCGTACCCACGTTACCCCTTGATTTAGCTTTTGCTGCATTCATTCATATCACCTCAAAATTTCTGTACCCATTTCTGCATATCAATTTGTCGGGATACCGGCGGGACAACGTACATGGGCAATAGGGCTCGACTCGCCGCCAATATAGAGGCGCCAGCCCTGATAACAGTGTCAAAAAATCCATTTGGGACAACTGCACGATAAGAACGCCTTTCGACGAAAAAAGGAGTCGATTTCAACTTCTTTCTTCCTTTTCTTCTTTTCCCCCCTCTATGGAAGACAATTGCTCTGTCTTAACATAATCCAAAAATGCCTGCTGCGCATCAGTCAATTTTCTGTGCCGCAAATACACCAGATTGATGTATGCAAACGCCTTCGGCTCCAAATCCAATGCAACGGTATTATACTCCCAGATAGGGACGTAGTTGTGCTTAAACAGCAAAGAAACGCCAATCCCCCTGCTCATCATATTGAATATCTGCTGCTTGCTGCCATGCAGCATAATATCCGGTTCAAACCCTGCGTTGCGGCAGAGCATCATGGTCATCTTGGAAGTAAGACTGGAGTCCTCCGTCATAAAGAACGGTTCGTTTTTCAGCTGTTCGATTCGCACGACATCCTGCCTTGCCAGCGGATGCTGCTGGGGCAGAAAAACCTTGATATTGTCTTCAGCGAAGGGGATTCTGACGATATTCTCATCGGAATCTGCAGTCAGCTCCCGCATAAAGGCAAAGTCACACAGCTCATTCTGCAGCAACTTTAACAGGTCGTCAGACTCATTCCAATACATCTTGACGTAAGTGTCTGGCATGGCGATCTGAAAGTCAGAAATCATATCCGCAATGCCCAAATCATCTTGCTTGGAAAATGTTCCGATCACTACCTTGCGCTTTTCCGCCTCCTGCTGTGCGGTTATCATCGTCAGGTACTTCTCCTGTATGGCCAGAATCTCCTTTGCGTAGGGCAGCAGCATCATTCCGTAATTCGTCAAGGCCACTTTACGCGTAGAACGCTGAAACAGCGCGACGCCAAGCTCCTCCTCCATCTCCTTAATGTGGCGAGACAGTGTAGACTGAGAAATGAACAACTCCTCCGCAGATTCCAGAAAGTTGCATTTTTCCGCCAACGTGACAAATTCTCGCAGGTTTTCAATTTTCACTCTGTTCACCTTCGCCCTTATTATGATTCTGAAAACCTCCAAATAATCATTTACCGCAACGCCAGCCGCTCTTTGCTGCCAGAAACGTACTGTAATGATTCAAAACTCTTAAAACGTCCATAAAAGGAACCAAAAATTTCCATAATTATATCATGAGACATATATTGAATCAAGGGTCAGAAACAGAATGTCTGTCATTGCCATATGGATCTCACACAATAGCAAGGTCGCTGCCAATGCACTTCAGGTGGTTTTGATATTCCCGTGAACCGTAAAGCGCATCGCGTTGATTTACCAGCTCTATATGCTGTTCCCGGATCCAATCATGCAGTTCCTGTGAGCAGAGGGTGTGTACATCAATGATGCGCACTCTGGACAGGATATAGGTATACCCGCCGCAATAGGTCATGTAATCATCAATAAACCCCGGATGGAAGGCCAGCTGCGCGCACTTGTGTCCCATAATTTGGTCGCCGTCACAGCGGAATCCCACCATGGGATTGTACTGCTCCTGCTCTCCGGATCTGGGCGCGTCATCCATGTGTTTGTTTGTACCGTTCCCCTGAAATGGCATATAAATATCCAAATCTGCGTATTCAGGCAGACAGGGCGTCACATCGTTATTGTGGAAACCCTTGCCGCTGCCGCCGCCAGGACCTTTGGTAAACCAGCCAGTCTTCATGCCAAACTCGTCAGCCATCTGCTGCTTGGCTAAGTCAATTTTTGTAGGATTCTTGGGCAGCTGGATACCGTAGGTATCCGGCGCGCGGCCCAAAACCTCAATGCAGCGCATGATTTCAGCACGGAACTCCCTGACTGCTTCCTCATAATCGACGGAGTTTTTGATTTCGTCCAGCTCTTCTTTGGTGCGGGGTTTCCGCCAGCCGCCGTGATACTCTGCATCCGTAACGGCCCATTTGAAGCGGCCTTCCTCGTCCAGCAGAGAGGAGACCTCCTCAGGGGGCAGTACAGGGTTTCCCCAGTGATGGGCATGCCAGCCCACACTGATCCAAGGCCGCTCCTTGAGCTGTTTCAAGGCATCCACAGTACCAGGGCAATCCAACATGACATCTGCATGGGTGATTACTCCTTCGTCAATTGCTTTGAAGACGCCAAGATTGCCCACATTGGAAAAACCAACGTCATCTGCGCGCAGAATTAACTTCATTGCTTAATCAACTCCTTCAATTTAAATTACTAAACTGAACATGATCCCGCAGTACAGACAGCCGGAATGGATAGCGTCTGCCAAATCAGCCTTATCAATGCGCATTCGCAGGCTTAACCCTGCTTCTGCTTTGTGATTTCTGCGAACATTGCTTGCGTGGTATCTTTCATGCATGAACCGATCGAACCCAACCGAACGCCGGCAACGGGATTGATCACTTGGCCTTTCCTGGCGTCTTCCAGCAGCATTTCATCATCCAACACATAGGAAAGCGTAGACAACATACTGCTGTCCTGAGAGAGTACGACCGTCTCCACGCCTGTTGGCGCCTGCTTTCGAATCAGGAACTTATATTGATTGTACAGCTTGCCGCCGATGCCCATAAAGGCCAGCTGTCCGATTCTGCACATGTGCATCCTCAATTCAAAGGGAACTATGGGCTTGCCTGCTTCTCCTACAATGCCCGGCATTCTGCCCCTTTGATTTGGAACCCGAATGCTGGCGGGTAAAGTGACATCGCCGCCCAGGCAGGTGATGTCACCGTCTGCATTTTCCACCACAGGGCTGGTCGGCACCTTTAGCATCTCCACAGCCCCCCGGATCTCGGCATCAGGCATATCCTGGCATTGAATGCGGTGTATCACCGCCATGGCATCTTCTACATGACGCAGTGACAAAATATGCAGACGCTTGAAGTAGTTGTTTTCCACGCGGGGATCAGCGAAGGAGGGGGCGGGAAGGTGCGCCTGAATGTTCCAGTAATCCTGCCGGGGCATAATATCCCCGTGGGCGCTGATTGTCCAGACGCTGATGCTCCCCGGAAAGTAATGCTCCATCAGACGGCAGACACAACCTTCAAAATCGGCGGTAATGACATCATCCATCTTCACGCAACTGTTGTGCATGGAGTAGTTTAGCAGGAAAGCGATGGGGTTTCCCTCCATATCCTCGACCCGAAGCACAAATAACGAGCGATCCAACGGCATCAGCGGTGTGTGATCCATTTCCCGGAAGGTATTGATGAAGCTTTCCCCGAAGCCATAGCCCAGTTTGGCCGGCTTCAGATTGGCCATCGCCTCCGCGACCGCCTTTCGCATCCCGTTTAGGACCAGCTCCTCATAAGCTGTGGTGGCAGCGCATACTTCTGAAGGGCGCAGGTATTTACTGTGTTCTGGTTCCCCACGCCGCTCCCCGGTGACAGGTACCTCGTGGCTGTGGTCGCCGATCAGGAAGATGTTCTCCTGGGGGATGCTGTATTGGGCGCTTAATTCATCCAAAGTCTCCTGCGGAAAAGGAGCGCCATCCAACTCATAGGAGATGAAAAGCACCGTATCTTCTTTTGCGTTTTGAATGGCGATGACCCGCACATACAGGCCGCCCTCGTTCCGTTGAAAATGAGTCATGGGCATAACGCAAAACAGATTGGGCATCAACTCCTCCGGCGGATCAATGTTGCATTTTGCAGCGCCACAGTAAAGGTGATTGTTCACTAAGATGCACGCTCCTTTTCACTTGCTCTGTAACGTCAAACGGTGAAAAACTTGATGGCAGAAGGAGATACCGCCTTGAAAATCTTACCAGTGGAACGCAGCCTGCCATCCTCCAGCACCTCAAACGTGGTAATGTCGCCGGAAACCATGTTCCCAGACAGCAGAAACCTTCCATCCGGGGACAGGCAAATGCCTCTGGGCAGATTGCCTCCACTGGGGACGCTGTCTACCAAAGTAGGCAAGCCGTTTTCATCCAGGCTCAGCACCACGATCTCGTTGATGCCGCACAGCGTCACATACAGCGTCTTCCCGCTAGGGTGTACCAGGATGTCTTGGGCGCCTACCGGCTTGCCGTCCACCAGGCCATAGTCCCGAAAAACTACGGGGATATGGCTCATCCGCTCCAGCTTGCCCGTTTCCTCATCATAGTGGAATGTGTTCAGCGTGGCAGAATTTTCATTGTTGGCATAGAAAACGGGGAGCGTCGGATGGAACGCGCCATACCGAGGGAAGCAGGCCAGTTCCGCCTGGAACATATCCTTTTGCGTCAGCTTCCCCTTTTCGCGATCCAACTTAAAGGTGTAAAGCCGATCCATTCCCTTATCGCACACAACAAACAGCTCACTGGATGGGCTGGCGATAACGGCATGCTGGCGGGAAATCACCCGCACAAGTTGGATATGATTCGTGACCGGGTCCACGTTGACCTGATAATCCGTGCCATTGCCATAGCCCTGCGGGGTTTTTGCCACGTCGCAGACCTCGCCCAGACTTCCGTCCTCGTTGATTCGAAACAGCACCAGACCTGCATCATCGAACAGCACTTCGTTGGAGAAGCTGCCGTCCTCATGCTCCACCACTTTGGTCACATGCCAGGGGTCAGCACAGTGGCAGGTCATGATGTACTCCTTCGATTTGTCCAGGCACAGGTATGATGGCTCCGGCAGCAGGGAATCCCGCTCATTCATCAGTGTCAGCTTTCCGGTTTCCGGATCGATGCGGAAGGCCATGACGTAGCCGCCGCCACCGATCTCATTCCGCCGTTCGCCGCACTCGTTGACCACATAAGCAATCTGCCGCTCCTGGTCAATACACAGCTGTCCGGCAGCGATATCTGGCCGAATCGTTTCTATCAGGTCGAGATCGCCTGTCGCCGGCTCATAGGCGAAGACGGAGATCCCCTTGTCCGCCGGAGCGAAGCCCCAGTTCCCGACGATAGCATATTGTTTAGACATATAAAATACCTCAATTGTTTTTTAATCTTTTGCGCTATAACGGCTTTAGAATCATCAGTCCTACAAAAAAGCGTGATACAGCAAATATGACAGCTTTGGGTCAACAGGCACACCATCAAAACGCGATGCCGTCTCCTCATAGAGCGCTAAAGCGTTTTTGGCTGCGCGTACCAATTCCGCCTCTGTGCGGGCGGCTGGATAGGTCTCCTCTACTGCCTGAAGGCTTTCCGGGCTAAGCTTGCCAAAGCTTGGATGTGTACCCATCTCGTGCCCCTCTGCCTTCATTAGCCGACGCAGCAATAACACCCGCGCATCGTTCAGATAGATGTCCGCACTGATCATCTCGCCCATCAGCAGTTTTTGCTCACAGGTACGAAGGGCAGCGTAAAAATCAAAATCGGGGGGATTCCTGAATGCTGCACCCTGCTTGCCCACATCGGCAGGGTCGGCCGCCGCTTTGGCGACATTACCGGTCTTATCCAATCGCACATCATAATGTTTCGCCTTGATGCGGAAGGTTTCCGTCACCTCGAGGTGAAGGGTGGCATTGAACCCGTTCTCATAAAAGACATCAAACTTGATATGATTTTCTGTTTCCGCCTGCCGATTGACGTAAGCTGATCCCCGATCATGGATGAAGCGGAGCAATACCTCCTCACCCTCCGCCATACTGTCAGCGCGATATAAGCAACAGCAAAGCGGCGTATGATTCCACAGCGCCCCGCCTCCACCTACAATGCAGGCGCCCTCAAACAGGGGTTGCTGCTGAAGGAAGGCCAAGATGTCGTTCGTGAACGATGCTTTATATTCTGCCGTATACACGACGTTCTCTCCCCTCTCATTCAAATCTGATCATCGCTGTAAGTCATGCCAATACAACCCACTTGATGGATTTTTACAAGATGGTTCATCATTTTCTCATACACTTCATTGCAGTCCTTATCTGCCAGGATGTCCGTACAGGCCTGCAGCACATCGGCAACCGCTTCCTTCGGCAGAATAAACTTGCGGTGTCCGCTGAAGATAGTGTCAAACTCATCCATCCGCCCGGCCAATTTGGACAGCTCTCGGTGGTAGGCTGTCACGGTCAGATTTTCGGGATGGAAGTCGCTGTGAAACCCCAGATTCTGATTCGGCCCCATGATGGCATCGCCGGAAAACAGGATGCGATTCTTTTTGTCCAGGAACACACAGCCTCCGGCAGTATGCCCCGGCAGGAAAATCATTTCAACCTCATGCCCGCCGCCTAAATCAAAGCAGGTATTATTTTTACAGGGGATGATCTCATACTTCCCCGGCGGAAGCAAATCTTCTTTACAAAACGCCGGTTCGTTTCTGCCAAACCTTGCCTTCCGATAATCTTTGCACATGGCCTGCTCCAGCTCCGGAGATTCCAGCTCGTAACAGTAGACCTGGTCAAACAGACTGTTTCCGCCAGTATGGTCCGTATGACAGTGAGAGTTGGCAACGATGAGTGGCTTATCCCCAATCAGCGCATGGACCACTGCCTTAATATTACCGATGGGAAACCCAGTGTCAATCAGCATAGCCCGTTCAGACCCCTCAATCAGTTCCAACCAGGGGCCGGCATACTCATCCGGCGGATCGCTGAGGCTATACCCATACATACTATATACGCCGTCCTGAAACTGGTATACAGTAACATATGGATCCACAGAAAATTGCTTCCCTTTGGGTGCAATTTCCGCGAAAAAACGCTCTGTAGGTTCCTTGGAAGGTTTGCCTACCAATGGCTTCCCATTTACCAATGTGTTTCCCATCGTAATAGTCCCTCCTATGCTTCAGGGGCGGAAGATCAGCTGAGCAAAGTCATAGATAGCCCTTCGCCATGCGCCCCAAGTGTGTTTTTGATGTGCGTAAAGAATGCGGTGGTAGTTGGGCAGCTTGTCCAATCCGTAAGCCTGGAATGCCTCGTCGTCCGCTAAGAAGTGAGGCAGCAGATGGTCGTTTTCACCCATGGAGCGAAACACCACTTTGTACTCTTTGGCAAACCGTTCCGGATCCCGCAGGATGGCCAGCTCAGCCTCGCTGCTTCCCGGCTCGCCTGGTTCGCTCATAAAGCCGCTGAACATTCCCAGATAGCCGAACACCTCCGGGTGAGGGAAGCCGATGGAGCTTGTCTGGTGAGAACCACGGGACAGGCCCGCCATCGCCCGGTTCCACTTGTCCGCCTTTACCCGATATTTACCCTCAATGAACGGAATCACCTCACCCAGCAGCATATCCCGGAAGGCGGGAATAGCGCTGCCGCGCCCAGGTAATTTTTCCGCATACTGCACGCCGCCGTCACAGGTCACGAGGATAAAGGGAACGCATTTGCCCTCTGCCAACAGGTTGTCCAGGATATGGGCAACTCGCCCGTTAAACTCCCAGGTTGTCTCGTTCTCGCCTCCCCCAGCTTGCAGGTACAGAACGGGGTAAGACTCCGTACTCTTCTCATATCCGGGCGGGGTGTAAACATAGCAGCGTTGGTGGTTAGAGAAGATATCCGACCAGAAATACTCCCGCGCCATCGTACCGTGGGGCACCTTACGCATCAGGATATAGTCTGTCTCATGGTCTGGGATTTCGATAAAATTTACCGGTCTGTCCCTATGCCAAAATACAGGAATATAAGGATAGAGCAGCAGCGTTCCATCAAAATAGATATCCATGGACATGGGGCCGCAGAACTCCGGGTCGTAAGGGTAAACGGCGGTGTGCATCCCGTCCTCCTGTTTCGTCAGACGGATTCGGGGCTTCGGATCCATGGCCAGCAGGTAAATCTCTACTTGGTCAATGTTGGGAGCATAAATACGAAACTCCACATCACCGTTTCCCTGAACGAACGCACCGGATCGGATGGAGACGCCTGGATTCCGGGTCCCCATGTGAGCCTTCGCCTGGGCATCGGATACCATCCCAATGCGCTCCGGTTCTACCGGACGAAAACCGGCAGGCTGTTCACTGAAGATTTGATTTGCCAAATAATCATCGCTAAAAATGGTTTTTTTCTCCATAAAGTTACCTCAATTTCTTTAAGCCTGCGCCAAATTCAGTTCCTTTGCCCTGCAGCAGGCTACAGAATGGCCGGCTCCGACGTCCGTCAAATGCTGCGGCTCATGGCAAGCGTCAGTTGCATATGGGCAGCGGGCGGCAAAACGGCAGCCGGGTTTCGGATTGATGGGAGAAGTCAGCTCCCCCTTTAAAAGGATTCGCTCCTTCTTATGGAAGATGTCGGTAGAAGGGATAGCAGACAGCAGGGCTTGGGTGTAGGGGTGCATGGGATGATCAAACAGCTCATCGGTAGGACTGGTTTCCACCAGCTGACCCAAATACATGACGCTGATCTCGTTAGAGATATGGCGCACCACGGACAGGTCATGGGTGACGAACATATAGGTCAGGCCATACTCATCCTGCAAATCCTGCAGCAGATTCAGCACCTGCGCCTGAATCGATACGTCCAGTGCGGACACCGGCTCGTCACAGACGATAAACTTGGGGTTCATTGCCAGGGCACGCCCCATGCCGACACGCTGGCGGCGGCCGCCGTCCATCTCATGAGGGTAGGCCATCCGCAAACGGCGGGCAATGCCAACCATGTCCATCAACCTGATAATCTCCTGGTCCAGGCTCTTCTTGTTTGTATCATTGGAAAGCAGCAGCGCCTCCTTCAACGTGTCCTCCACCGTCATACGAGGGTTCAGTGATGAGAACGGGTCCTGGAAGATGATCTGCATATTCCGTCTCAGCTTAGACAGCTGACGCTTATTGACGTGGGTCACATCCTGCCCTTCAAACAGTATCTGCCCATCTGTGCTTTCCTGCAGATGAATGATGGTGCGGCCCAGCGTGGACTTTCCGCAGCCAGACTCGCCTACGACACCCATCGTAGTACCCTTTTCAAACTTCATGCTGATATCGTCAACAGCATGAAGATACCCGTTGGGCGTCTCAAAATACTTTTTTAACCCTTTAATCTCTACTACTGGTGCCATTAGTTGCCCTCGCTTTCTGTATCCAGAACAATGTTGCAACACTTGCACTGGTGCGTTCCGCCCAGGGATACAATCGGGATCTCACCGCAGGCGCATTCCTCTGTTGCGTAGGGGCACCTCGGGTGAAAGTGACATCCTGTCGGGAGTTTTGTGGGGTCAGGCGGCATACCTACGATGGGGGTCAGCCGCTTCACGCGGCCCGTCATATTGGGTAAAGCTCCAAACAGCCCAAGTGTGTAGGGATGAGCAGGATTTGCAAAGATCTCTTCAAGGGTGCCGTATTCAATGATCTCACCGGCATAGACAACGGCCACATGGTCACAGGTTTCTGCCACGATGCCTAAGTCATGGGTCACCATAATCATGGACATATTCTTTTCCTTGTTCAAGTTCTTGATCAAATCCAGCACCTGCGCCTGAATTGTCACATCCAGGGCGGTTGTTGGTTCGTCTGCCAGCAGCAAATCCGGGCTGCAGGCCAACGCAATGGCAATCACCACTCTCTGCTTCATGCCGCCGGAAAACTGATGGGGATATTCACGGAACCGCTCCCGGGGAATGCCCACCATTTCCAGCATATTCATTGCTTCTTCTTCTGCCTCGTGTCTGGAAATATCGTTGTGCGCCAGAATGGCCTCAACGATCTGGTTACCGATACGAGCCACCGGGTTTAGTGCGGACATGGGATCCTGAAACACCATAGCCACTTTTTCGCCGCGGAGTTTTTGCAGTTCCTCCTGGCTCATCTTCAGCACATCGCTGCCGTCATAAATGATTTCGCCATTCCGCACCTTTGCGGGCGGATCAGGGAGAATCTGCATGATAGATTTGACGATTGTAGTTTTGCCGGCGCCGGTTTCCCCTACAAGGCCCAGAGTTTTGCCCCGTTCCAGCTCAAAGGAGACTCCGTTGACCGCATGGACGACCTCTCCATCCGAGGTGTATTCCACAACCAAATCCTTGACGGACAGCAAAATATCTTTCTCTTTGCTCATGTTCGCGTTCACCTCAGTTCTTTAGTTTCGGATCCATGGCATCCCGCAGGGCGTCGCCAAACATATTCATGGCCAGCACAAAAATGGCAATGCACAGGCCCGGCCACAGCATCTGCAGCGGATGCGTACGCATGGAATCCTTTGCGGCAGTCAGCATTGCGCCCCACTCCGGCGTAGGCGGCTGAATGCCCAGACCAAGATAACTCAGGCCAGCGGCACCCATGATGGTACCGCCGATACCCATGGTGGTCGACACGATCATAGGGGCAACTGCGTTGGGCAGAATATGGGTGAAGATGATCTTCGGCGTGCTGCAATCGATGGCTTTAGCCGCCTCCACATACTCCTGCTCGCGTACCTGAAGGAACTGGGCGCGGATGGTACGAACGCCTCTGGCAATGCCGCCAACGCCCATAGCCAGAACAGTGTTGAAGAAACCTCCGCCCAATGCGGTGGAGATCACGATGGACAGCAGAATGCTGGGGATGGCCTGGATAATATCCAGCAGACGCATGATCAGGTTATCCACCCAACCGCCGAAGTAACCGGCGATGCCGCCCACAACGATGCCAAACACCACGCTGAATGCCTCAGCGCACAGGCCAAGGGCAAGAGAGTACCGGGCGCCGTACACCAGACGGCTGAAAATATCCCGGCCAAACTCGTCCGTACCGCACAGATGCTCCAGAGAGGGACTGGCGTACATATTGGATATATCCACCGCCTCATAATCATAGGGCGCGATCAGCGGGGCAAAAATAGCAGCAAAGACAAAAATCGCAATAATGACAAGACCGATTACCGCGGATCTGTTTTTGAACAGGCGTTTCATCACCTCTCCGAACTGACTCTGCTTCTTCACCTTTTCCCGGCCAAGCGCCTCGTCGCTGGTGATTTCAGAAGCGGGTTTCGGAGGCGTTTTATAATGGAATTTCACCTGGTTTGTCATAGCCTCCATAGGTTACACCTCCTGTCCGGTTTTCGCCTTCTTAGGCTTTTTCATTTTCTTGCTGGAGCGTTCATACTGTGCCTTAATACGCGGATCCACAAAAGCAAAAGCCAAATCTACCAGCAGCATAATGATACTAAAGGTCAGAGCCAGAAACAGCACCGTACCCTGCACCACAGGATAATCTCGGTTGTTGACGCCTGTAGTCAGATAGACGCCCATGCCGGGGATGGTAAACACGTTCTCAATGATCAGTGCGCCGCCCATGCTCTGAGCCAAGCCGCTGCCCAGCCCGTTAATCAGCGGGATTACGCCATTGGGAAGTGCAGTCTTATACAGGATGGCATTCTCAGACAAGCCCTTGGCTCTCGCCGTGGTGACATAATCAGCCCGAATAACCTCCAGCATCTGAGAACGGGTTTGACGCGCCTGTCCGGCAATGCCGCCCAGGGAACCTGCAACCACCGGCAAAATCCAGCCATACCAATGCTCGATACCATAGGCAGGCAAAAGCCCCAAATTCAATGCGAAGATAATGACCAGCATCAGGGCAACCCAGAACTCCGGCAAAGAGATACCAATCAGGGAGATCATCATGCAGATTCTATCCGCCAGGCCATTGTGGTGAACGGCGGCGGTGATGCCCAGCGGGGTACCGACTGCCACACGGATCACCATGCAGCACACGGCAAAGAACAGGGTCCTTGGGAAACGGACGGCCAGCTCGCTGGCTACCGAGGTGTTAAAAATGTAGGAGTTTCCAAGGTCAAACTGGATAAAGGTCTGATACAGGAAGCGGCCCAATCGGACAATATAGGGGTCGTTCAACCCCATGGTTTCTCGCAATGCATCCAGCTCCGCTTCCGAGGCTGTGCTGCCCAGAATGATTTGTGCCGGATCCCCGGGAACGAAATACATAATGGTAAAAATCAAGATCGCAACGCCGATCAACACCGGGATCATCAACAGGATGCGCTTGATAACGTATCGAATCATAACACCATACCTTTCTTATGAAAATGGGGGGCATCAAAATCAAACCGGGTTTGAAGTTGATGCCCCCGCGCAAACAGAGTTAAATTCTACGGAAGGCCTCCGCTACCGATTACAGCAGGAGACGGTTACCAGGTCAGGATGCAAAGGTGCAGGCGTTAATGGCAATATTCAGCTGGGAAGTATGCTGAATATCACTGATCCAGTTGACATAAACCTCATTCTTCTGACGCTGATACAGGCCGATAGTATAGCACTGTTCCATGATATAGTCATTCAGTTCCTCAATCGCCTCGGAAGTAGAGGTGCTGGTAAAGCTGGCCGTACGCACCAGTTCTTCCAGAGTGTCGTCTTCAATAAACTGCGTGCTGCCATAGCTGTTGCCGGTGACGCTGAACCACTGATAGGTCTTCTTCATTTCCTTGGCAACGGTGCTCCGCTCGTTCACAAAGATGTCCCACGCGGTTTCATCGGTCTGAGTGACCGACACCACAGACTGATCTACCATATCCAGGGTGTAGGGAATGCCAAGCACAGAGAGATACGCACCCAGCAGCTCACAGGCATCACTGTTATTGGAATTAGCCAGGATATGAATATCCAAATCAGAGACGGCGATCCCGGTTTCCTCCGTAAATGCGTCCAGATACTCCTGGGCCAGATCGGGGTCATAATCATAATAATCATAATCCTCGCTGTCCCAGTCGGAATTGTAGTAGTCGCTGTAGGTAGAGAAGAAGGAGTTGACTTCTGTTGCATATCCGTCCTCTGCACCAGAGATGATATCGGAGGTGTTAAAGCAGTAAGCGATTGCCTTGCGCAGGTTGATGTTGTTCATGGGAGAGGAATCACTGCAGTTGAAGCAGAGCCAAAGCACCAGGTTCTTCTCTACCGCCTCGATGGTAAAGTCATCAGCATATTCCCCGCCCTCTTCAAAGTAAACCGCATCGCCGGATGCTACGCAGTCAGAGATGTCAATGGTGCCGGTCTGCAGGGCAATGGCTACCTGGCTCTTGTCACCAATGATTTGGAACTCGATGACATCCACATTGGCCACGGAAATGGGGCAGCGGTCACCGTCCTTGTTCCAATAATTCTCATTCACTTCAAAGGTCAGGCTGCTGCCGCTCTGGAAATCGGTCATGATGTAAGCGCCGGTGCCGACAGGGGTAGTTGCCATCTGATCCTCAGATGCCTCATAGGCCTCCTGCGAAACGATCCAGATAGCGGCCAAACAGGATTCTATTGCACCAACAGGGGGGTCTTCCTCTTCAGCAGTGAAAATCAACGTATAATCATCCACGATCTCGCAGCTGGCAAGATCGGAAACGGTGTTGAGGCTGGCGGCCTTGATCGTGTCAAAGCAGAATTTGACATCGCTGGAGGTGATGTGGTTTCCTTCGGAATCGTAGATGTTTTCGTAGAGGACAACCTCGCAGGTATTGTCGCTGGTCATTTCCCAGCTCTGAGCGAGCTGCGGATAAAAGTTGCAGTCGCCATCTTCATAAATCAGCTTTTCATAGACCAGGAAAATCTCGTCCAGACGGTTGTTTGCGTTGTCGGCCAGCATTGGGTCAAAGGAGCCGGCGCTGTTCGTCGTGCCGACAATCACCTTGCTGCGGCCATCCTCTGTGGTGCGGGCGGTTACGGTGGAGGTGCTTTCCGACTCGTCCGAGGAGGTGTCGGAAGTGGCGGCATCGCTTGAGGAGGATGCGCTTCCTTCTGAACTGTCTCCCGTGCTGGAACTGGAGCTGCTGCCACAGCCGGCCAGCAGGCTCAGACACATTGCCATTGCCAGCAATAACGCTAGGTACTTTTTCATTTTTTATTTTCCTTTCTTGATAGAATTTTCTGAGCGTTGACTGTTTCTTACAATCATTACCCTGGCTTTTTTGAAAATCCCGCCTGTCTAAACAGCGCCGAAACTTTCCTCCCCTGTTTCTCACAGAGGTTACATATTCCCGTATTCAATCTTGTACAAATTTTATCAAAACAGCTTGAATAAAGCAAATCATTTTATATAATAGTTTGGCTATTTATTCAGTATCTGCATAAATAAAATGAATTATTTGTAGTTTGAGTCAACACATGGAAATTTTCCTTTGCGATTGCCAGGTGGCCCATCCGTCATCCCTGCTGGTTTCGCAAAGCAAGGCTTGCATCGTCTGCTGTCATGCATTACAATACAGGTATCGCAGTTCAGCCAAAAGTCAGGTGCTTTTTTAATACTCCCTCATCGCGTCACCTCATTCCAAACTTTCGGCACTGGTATGCCGGGGTGCGCCGCCGCCGGTGGAACAGCCCCCAGGGCAGGCGGCGCCTTTGAGGAGCGTCCCCTCATAGGAACCTGATTGTATCTTTTCCAATTCCGTGCGCACTGCTCCCAGTCCTGTGACTGTTATTGCAGTTGCCGCCTCTGCCTTGGGAAGTGGGTCGAAGGGGGTCGCCTCGTCCAGCTGCTCCCGCCAGACTTTCATAGCCGTAAAGCGGCTGACACAGGCGCGGCGGAACATGAACGCCAGCTCATAGGTCGTCAGTGTGAACAGGCCGTCTGCTGTCTCCGTTTTTCCGGCCGTACAGGAGTTGAGGTATACCACCAAAATATCTTCTTCCGGTATGTCGGCTTCCTGCGCATAAAAGCGCCTCACAAAGCGCGCTGCAAAGGCCTGCTGTGTGCCAACGCCGGACAGACAGGCACGCAGCTGGGGATACTGCTTTTCCACCAGGTTGCGAACAGCCGGGCAGCCCTCTGAGATCACTGGCGTTTTCCGCTGCGCTGCAATCTCCAACTCCGCGGCCAGATGTGCATCCTGGAGGCTGACGCTGCTGTAGACCCGCTCGAAACCCAGTTTCTTCAGCATTGCGGTCAGTTTACCAGCGTTATCCTTTTGCTCTGTCTCATAAAACAGCTTTCCGAAGCCCCCCGCAGCCGCAGGAGTCACCACAGCCACGACATGCTTTTTCTTCTGGCGGATGAGGTTGCGCAGCTGCACCGTATCGTCCCGGATGGACAGTGCGCCGGTGGGGCAGGCAGCCACACACTGGCCACAGCCTACGCAGTCCGTCTGCGCCAACGGCTGCGCCGGCGCAACCTTTTTCTTCCAGCCCCGATGGAACGCCCCAACAATATCCATGCTCTGATTGTGACAGGCCGCCACACAGCGCTGACACTGTACGCATTTAGAGGTGTCGCGGATCAGGTGGGGCGCGCTCGCATCCTTGTCTGCTTCCATTTTGTAGGGGTTATAATCGCGCTCGCTGATTCCGTAGGCCACACACAGCGCGTGGAATTCACAATCGGAATAGCGGCTGCACTGATCGCAAATCATGCGGTGATGCTGTGCCAGGAAATTCAGCGTTGCGTGTCTGGCCTTGCGCACTTTGGGGCTGTCCGTCAGCACTTCCATCCCCTCCCGCACTTTGGTCACGCAGGCAGGAGGAAGCCCCCGCATCCCGGCGACCTCGACCACGCACATACGGCAGGCGGCGATCTCATTGCATCCCTTCATAAAGCACAGGGAGGGGATCTCAATGCCGTTTTTCTTTGCTGCCTCCAATATGGTGTCATTTGTATCGGCGGCACAGATCTTTCCGTTCAGTTTCATCGTTATTTCCATGCTCACACATCCTCAAATTCTTCCTGGTAGAGATTCATAGAAGACAGCAGTGTTGTAGACGCCGCCTGTCCAAAAGCGCAGCGGGCGTTATCCGTCAAATACGCTGCAAGCTCCCTCAATTCATCGACCGTAAAATTCCGGGTGGTCAGCAGGTCGGCCATTTCCTTCGTGGCCAGACGGCAAGGGGTGCATTTGCCACAGGATTCCTCAGCAAAAAATGTCGCAATCCTGGCATTCAGCGCTACTAAGTTATCCGCCTTCTTCAGTACACGGATGCTGCCGGTGCCCAAAGCGCCTCCGGCCGCTGCCAATCCCTCTATATCCAGCGTCGCGTCCAGCTTGTCTGGGCCGATCAGCCCGCCGGAGGCTCCTCCGCCGATTTGCAGCGCCTTAATGTCCGAGAAGTCACAGCCTACAGATTCCAGGATGGTGCGGAGAGGGGTGCCGAGGTTGACCTCGTAAACGCCTTCTTTTTCTACGCCGCATACGGTAATGACCTTGGTCCCGGGATGCTTCTCCGTGCCCACGGCTCTGTAGCCGTCAGCGCCCAACGTCAGGATCAGCGGCACATTAGCCATGGTCTCTACATTGTTCACTACCGTTGGCTTTCCGTACAATCCTGCCACGCCAGGGAAGGGCGGCTTCAGCCGAGGCTCGCCCCGGAGCCCTTCCAGGGAGGACAGCAGCGCCGTTTCTTCACCGCAGACGTAAGACCCGGCGCCGGCGACTGCTTCCACAGTAAAGTTGAACTCGCTCCCGCAAATGTGTTTGCCCAGATAACCCAGCGCGGTTGCCCGGGCAATTTCCTGCTCCACAAGCTGCTTCGCTTCCGGGTACTCTGCCCGAATATAGATGTACCCTTTTTCCGCGCCTACGCAAAGGCCGCAGATGGCCATGCCCTCCAGCACAGCGTGGGGAACAGTCCGCAAAATCACACCATCCTTGGCAGTATCCGGCTCCCCTTCGTCGGCATTGACCACCACATATTTGACAGCATCATCACAATCCTTAGTGGTTTTCCATTTTAGCCCCACAGGAAACCCGGCGCCGCCCCGGCCGCGCAGGCCGGAGGCAGAAACGGCGGACAAAATCCCATCGGGATTCGCGACAGCCGCCTTCAATCCGGCATAATCGTTTTTCTGGGAGAGGATCCTTCTGTTTTCCATGGGAAGCGGCATTTCCGCCAGGGCGCAGGGGCAAATCTCGCCCATCTTGCCTCCGGTGAACGCAGCATAAAAGGAGGCTGCTCCTGCGACCTGGGACAGCGGCGCGTGGGATTTCACCGCCACCTCCTCCAGCTGTTCGAATTGGAGATCGCCGGTTTTTTCAAATTCCGATTCCAGCATGGACAGGATATTGGTACTCATCCTTTGCCCTCCTCTCTCAGCCAACCATATGGTTCCTTAAAATAGGTTTTTTCAGGCCCGTCTCCTTGGCCCAGACGGAAAATTTCTCCTGTCGTCTTGCGCTTAAAGAATATCCTCTGGTTAATGGGCAGGTGCATCTCCAGCGCTCCGGTGCGGCAGGCCTCCACACAGCAGGCACAATACCAGCACTCATCCGGGAACACCACAACAGGAGGCTTTCCGGGGACCGGATTCGGCATGATCGTCTGCGTCCGGCAGATGTTGGCACAGGCGTTGCAGCCCACACAGATGCTGGGGTCGATGCTGACCGCCTCGGTGGGGCCGGTAGGGTTCGGCGTGATGTAAACCTGCTCCTGGTTTGATTCAAAGGCTTCCATTACTTGGCCTCCTTTGCGCGGCAATTTTGATAGTTCTCCAGATAAGTGGGCGCATAGGGCGGTTTCAGCCAGTATTGCGGCTCGGCATAGGAAGTGACGACCTGTTTCCCGTCAAACTGGTTGAAGATATAGGTACCGGGGGCCAGATTTGCGTCCTGATCTGCCCTGATTTTGATGATGCTGGCAGACAGGAACATTTCCGAAACCGTAATGCGGCTTTCATCCTCCATAAGGCGCGCCAGCTCATGTGGGTTGCGGGCGTAGGTCCACTGCATCTCGTTGTTCTTGATGCTGTCCAGCCACTTCAAGCCGTGCTCTAGCACAGGGATCGTCTTGAAATCGCCGCAGCATTGCTGCATAACTCTGGCAGAGCCGCCCCACAGTTCTTTCCAGCTGACATAGGCATTGGGATCTCCGGCACGCTTGACCGGTGCGTAAACCCGCTCATATTCCGCCTGGAGCTGCGCTTCATCGATTTCCGTCTGGGCCTGCTCTGCGCTGAACTCCGCTGCCCGATTGCCGGCATAAAAACCGGAGGAACAGGCATAGGAGCAGCCCTCCAGGCCGCCGGAGGCGCCCGCCACAAATAAGCCGGGCAAAGTGGTCATCAGGTTCCAGTCCATACAAGGTTCGCCCTGGCAGCCAAAGGACTCCGAACGCCATGGTTTTACGGCATTTGGCTCACCCTGGAACCATCCGCCGGACAGATACCCCTCCGGAACCATGATTGGAGCCATCAGCATATCGGTATCCGGGTCAAATCCGTTACGGGTATACAGATCATAAATGGTATAGCGGGACTTCCCCTCATTGCCAATCATGACGCCCCAGATAGAACGCCGCTCGTCCTCTGGCATACTGGCCAAATCCGCCCACAGAGGAAGCTCATATTCACCGCTGCGAATACGCTCCGGCAAATCCTTGATCAGATTGGGCAGCGTGATTTGCTTGTAAACATCGCTGATGGGCGAGCCGCAGTAAATCTGATGTTTGGTTGGCCAGTTCCGCGCCTCTACAGTGGTCAGAATGTTGCCGTCGGCATCCTGCCAGGGAATCTCCTTGCCGTTATTATCCACGATGGTGCAGGGGAACCAGGTGTTGGAAGGATTCCCTACGCCGAAGCGGGGCCAGGCGAAGGGATGCGCCGCCTTGGTGTGGCCGGTCTTGTCCATACCAAAGACTTTTGCGCCTGCTTTCCAGGCCATCGCCAGCCCGTCGCCGATGTCGTTGGGGTCCCAGCGATAGGAGTTTCCGGTGATCTCTGTGGAGTATGTCCAGATAGTGCAGGCATAGCCGCTGGAGAGGATGGTGCTCTTGGCGTGGAATACATAAAACTCCCCCGTCTCCATGGAAAGCCCGGTCGCGCCAATGACTCTGGCCCCCACCTTGCCGCCTTCTGTAAGCAGGCTCGTAATCATAACCCGTTCGTACAGATCCGCGCCCTCACGCAGGAGCCCCTCATAAATGACAGGCTTGATATACTGGCCGCCCCGAAGCTTTACCGCCACCAAATCCTTGTAATTATAAGCCTTCAGCAAATTGGTTTTCTGGTCCAGCGTAGCCGTTCCCGTAAAGTCTCCGTCTGCGTCCCGAATGGGCAGGCCCAGCTTTTCCAGCTCCATCAGCGCATCCCATGTGCCTTTCAACGCGATATAATCGCGATGGCCCTGCCGCGCACTGGTATTGCCTTTTTCCAGGTTTTCCTCAGGCGTCATAGGTGTGTCCTCATGTTCCAGGACGTTGTTCCAATGGTCCATACCTGCGCCGCCGCAGCCAGAGCGTTTGATAGGCGCCTTGTCGCAGACTGCCACTGTGCAGCCCCTGCGCACTGCGGCCAGCCCTGCGCAGCCGCCGGCCAGACCGCCGCCCACTACCAACACATCCACATAAACATGGTTCACTTTGCCATAGTGGACGGGGTATGGCCAAGCCAGCCGCTGTTCCGCACTTGCCTGATATTCCATATTGCAAAACTCCTTGTCTTGATTCAGAATTGTATACTCTTACTATATCAAACACTTTTTTGCAAAGCAATTCTATTTCTTCTTTGTTTGATGCTGTAAAGGAATCAATGCGGCGATAGCTCAGGAGCGTTTCCAAGCTATGATGCCATTGCGGAATTAAAGTTCTCTGAATGGAATTGACTGGCATCCTGCTTTTTGTTATAATACAATTAAAAAAGAGGTGACTGTCTTATGGAAACAACGAATAAGCTCGGCCGCAAGGGTCCGCCCCTGCAAAAAGAGATTGAAATTACCGAAATCGGCAAGGGGGTCTACAACTTCTCCTCTCCGCCTGTCGGCTTTCAACAATATCTGGTGGCAGGCGAGGAGCGTGCGCTGCTGATCGATACCGGCATTGGCGTAGGTTCTTTGAAGGCGGCTGTGGAAAAAATCACGTCTCTGCCTGTAATAGTAATCAACACCCACTGTCATCCTGATCATGCCGGTGGTAACGCTGAGTTCCCGCCAGCCTATATCTGTCCGGCTGAGTTGGAGGTATATCATCGGATGGCCAGTTTGGAATTCCGTCTGGAGGATCTTTCACATATGCCTATGGGGGCAACGTTTGCTTCCACCAGTTTACAGCCGACTGGCCCCGAGCCGATAGGGATTGAGGACGGCGCTGAAATCGATCTAGGCGGGCGGATCCTGCGTGTCCTGTACACACCTGGCCACACACGCGGGAGCCTCTCCGTCTATGATCCACAGTCTGGGATCCTTTTTGCCGGTGATAATGTCAGTACAACCGCAGTTGCGTTGGTAGAATGGAATGCGGGGACGGTGGCAGATTACTGTGAAAGCCTTCAGAAAATGGAGGCTCTGCATCCGCAGTCCATCTGTACCGGACATAAACCAAACCTGCTCCCGGCGGGAACGATTGATCCGCTGTTGAGCGCTGCCAGGGCGGTCCTGGATGGCGCCGCGCCGCTGGAGAGCCATTCCCGCAACGGTGATTGTCTGCAATATCCGGCGCAGTCTCCCTGCATCCGGTTTCGTGCAGACAATATTCGCTGAGACCCTTACTCTAAAAATGCGCAAATGCCTCCGAGACACTCGGAGGCATTTGTACATTCATTTTTATTACTTACTCATCGCTTACCTGCCGCGATTTCACAAAGCCGATGATTGCATTCAAAACTGGATTGTTTTTTTGGCTTTTCAGGCAATATAGATGAAAATAAAGCTCTGGAGAATGTTCAAAGGGAACGGACACCGTCGAAGGCGTGGCGAAGTAGAGCGCGCTGTACTTTGTCAGGATGCCGACGCCCATATCCTTGCCGACCAATTCGCTCACCATCCTTCCGCGGCTCACATGAATCGAGGCGTCCATATTGTTAACATCCAGCAGTTTGAGCAAGTCTGTCTCTCCCAGTTGGATGACAGTTTCGTTAAAAATCTGGCTCGGCACGAGGGACGCTTCCTTCGCCAACGGATGGGTCGCCGGCAGAAGTGCAACCAATGTATCTTTGGTATACAGGGTCGAATAAACGCTGCTGTCCGTCAGCGGTTCCGGGTTTTCGGACTCCAAAATCACAATATCGCACTGTTTTTTATGCAGCAGATCCAGAAGCTGAACGTTCTGACCTCTTTGTTCGGTGATTTCAAGCTGGATGTCAGGGAATTGCTTGTTAAACGCAGGCATGAACAGCCACAGGTTATATAACGTTACCAGCGGAGAAACGCCAATAGATACCCGCTTTGATGAGAGATTGGGCTGCGTAAGGAGGTCATTCGTATAGTCCTTCTGCAACTGAACAATTTTAGTGGCGTAGGGCAGGAAGCTCTTTCCGAAGGACGACAGTTCTACAGTACGGGTGGAGCGGTCAAATAGTTCATGCCCCAGCTCCGCCTCGACGGATTTGATGTGCTTTGACAGAGACGATTGGGAGATGAACAGCATCTCTGCCGCTTCGTGGAACTGGCAAACCTGCGCAAGAACAACAAACTCATTTAGATAGGATAACTCCATAATTCCGCACCCCTCCAAACTGATTCCATTTTATAATCAATATAGCCGATTTCGAATTGTATGTCAACCCTTCCTGCGTTAAAATGTAACTTAAAACGTTGTACTTCTTAATACAGAAAGGATCCGGTCATGAACTCTTATATAAACTATGCCCATCAAATGAAAGAATCCGGACAGAGTGCAGAAGCCGCCGCGTTTTTGCTGGAAAAGGCATCTGCCGGCGACGTAGACGCTATGGAAGCGCTCTGTGACAGCTATTTCTATGGAACCTTAGGTGAAAAAAACTATGAAAAATCCCTTTATTGGGGCCAGAAAGCAATGAACAGCGGCAGCGTCCGCAGCCAGGAAACCCTTGGGATTCAATACCTGAACGGCTATGGCGTAGAAGCAGACGTTGAGAAGGCGCTTATTCTGCTTCAGCGTGCCATTGCGGGTGGGTGCAGAAAAGCAGGACGTTATGTTGGCCTGTACTACATGGAAAAGAATCATCCGGAGGAAGCCCGAAAGTGGTTTTTGGAAGCCGCCAACCGGGGGGATATTTCAAGCCAGTATCAAATGGGAGTCTTATACGAAAACGGTATCGGGGTGGAAAAGGATTTGACCGAAGCCATCCGCTGGTATAAGCTCTCTGCCCAACGCGGGGATCGTGTTGCCGAGCCTGCCATGGATGCCCTGGCACGTCTGGGGGTTTCGTTTCAGAAAGATGTCTTAAAGTAGAGTTAAGGAACCTCTGAACAAATGCACTTCATCGCAATCCGCTCTCGTCCATTTATTCAGAGGTTCCGTAAAATTGTGAACTCTACTAATCTTTGTCGCAGTCGATCCTTTCATTGCAGCTTAGGTATGAACCATTGAACAGCCCCGCTTCCCCAGCACCGCTCCGGGTCAAACAGATTGTAGCAAGCAATGCCTCGGTATATACCTCCGCTGCTTGTTGGCGGCCTGCTGCCCCCAAACCTCTGCAACTCCCAGCCAGGAATGGCTGGGAGTTTAAGCCGCTTTCGGCGTCTGCTGCCGGGAGACGGGCGTGAAATTTTCACGTTCTGTCTCCCTGTTTGCATTCGTTTGTTCCGCTCCTGTTGCCCGGCGGCGATGGCCTCCTCCAAGTCTGCCTGCTCCTGCGCGTACTCCGCAGAAAGCGCTTCATATCGCTTCTCCGGCAATTGTCCAGGGCATAGGATTCATACAGCTTATTGAGCGGCGTGTCCAGCTCTTTGTGCCGCTTCTCGTCCCGGTGTAGCTTGCGCTTCAGCTCCTTTGCGGCCTCCTCCTGATGAATGGCTGACCGCCTCTCGTACCTTTTGGATGAAAGCAGCCTCATCGGCCAGGGCAAACACGGTAATTCCTTCAAAGAATCATATCTAAGGAGAAAACGGGCGGGCGGCCAAGGGCCGCCCCTACTGTTTTTTTCGAGGATAGCAGCCTATCCTTAACAGATAATCAGATTTCCACTACCAAACGACAACAAAATTGCCGCCACGTTCCGCCCCAGCGGAACGGGTGGCAATCGTCCCCAGC
>JAJPXL010000088.1:4494-4850 GCA_021205455.1 Clostridiales bacterium | reverse complement strand
CTGCAAATCCAGCGGCGAGGCCAGGCTGGAGGAGGCGGAGGCGCTGTACACCGAGCTGGCCGAACAGGCCCCCTTCATCCCCATCTGCTTTAAATGCTACTCCGCCCTGTATCAGTGGAACACGCTGACCAGCCTGACCCCCACCCAGCACAATCTGTTTTACCAGTTCTCCGGCTGGACGTTTGCCTCCCAGGCGGAGGAGACGGAGGAGCAGGCATCTTAAACCATCATCAACCTACTGGAGTGTGAAGTCCAAATCTTCATTTTTCTGTAGGGGCGGCCCTTGGCCGCCCGGAGTAAGCAGGCGGTTTTCGTGGGCGGCCAGGGGCTGCCCCTACACATACGGTTGAAAAAGC
>JAJPXL010000088.1:0-4484 GCA_021205455.1 Clostridiales bacterium | reverse complement strand
TTTTTTTTTTTTTTTTTTGTGTTGGGTGGCGCCCCCCCCCCCCCCCCGGCCGGGGGTACGCTGGGGGTTTTTGGCGGGCGGCAATGGGCCGCCCCTACACTGACGATTGCAAAAATCGGAACAATTTGCCCGTCTGAGCAGCATCATAGTCTGTTCCGCTGGCATTTTATGATGGACGAATAAGGCAAAGATTTAGTTTTCACACTCTACTACTAAGAGAGACGACAGGAGGAAACCAGTTATGAACCGAGTGTATCGTTGCTATGCGGAGAAGCGGCCCGGCTTTGACGTGGAGGCCCGGCAGCTCTACAGTGAGCTGAAGGAGCAGCTGGGGATGGAGCGCCTCACCGGCGTGCGCATCCTCTACCGCTACGATGTGGAGCGCATCAGCGAGGAGGTGTACCGCCAGGCGGAGGGGACGGTGTTCTCTGAGCCCATGGTGGACAGCTTCTATGAAGAGGAGCCCCCCGCCATCGACGGCCCCCACGCCATTCTGGCGGTGGAGGCCCTGCCCGGTCAGTTCGACCAGCGGGCGGACTCCTGCGCCCAGTGCATCCAGCTTCTGGCGGGGTGCGACCGGCCGCTGGTGCAGGCGGCGACGCTGTACGTCCTCCAGGGCGACATCACCCCGGAGGACCGGCAGAAGGCGGCAGGCTACCTCATCAACCCGGTGGAGCGCCGGGAGGCTGCCATGGATAAGCCCGCCACCCTGGTGCAGCAGTACGCCATCCCCACCGAGGTGGCGGTGGAGGAGGGCTTCCTGGACCTGGACCGGGAGGGCCTCGCCGCCCTGCTGAGCCAGCTGGGGCTGGCCATGGACGTGGACGATTTGGCCTTCCTCCAGGACTATTTCCGCAACGAGGAGCACCGGGACCCCACCATCACGGAGATTCGGGTCATCGACACCTACTGGTCCGACCACTGCCGCCACACCACCTTCGGCACCCATATTGACAGCGCCGAGATTGCCGACCCCGACGTGCAGGCCGCCTACGAGGGCTATCTGGCGGGCCGGGTGGAGGTCTACGGCGCGGAGAAGGCGGCCCAGCGCCCCCAGACCCTGATGGACCTGGGCACCCTGGGGGCCAAGGTGCTGAAGAAGCGGGGCTGCCTGGATAACCTGGACGAGAGCGAGGAAATCAACGCCTGCTCCATCCACATCCCCGTGGCGGTGGACGGCGGGGAGGAGGACTGGCTCCTCCAGTTCAAGAACGAGACCCATAACCATCCCACCGAAATCGAGCCCTTCGGCGGGGCGGCCACCTGCATCGGCGGGGCCATCCGGGACCCCCTGGCCGGGCGGGCCTATATCTATCAGGCCATGCGCATCACCGGCTGCGGCGACCCCCGCACCCCCCTGGAGGAGACCATCACAGGCCGCCTGCCCCAGCGGAAGCTGGCCACCACCGCCGCCGCAGGCTACTCCTCCTACGGCAACCAAATCGGCCTGGCCACCGGCATCGTCAACGAATACTATCACCCCGGCTATGTGGCGAAGCACATGGAGCTGGGGGCCGTGGTGGGGGCCGTCCGGGCCGACGCCGTGGTGCGCACCGAACCCCAGCCCGGGGACGTGGTCATCCTGCTGGGAGGCCGCACCGGACGGGACGGCATCGGCGGGGCCACCGGCTCCTCCAAGAGCCACAAGCTGGACTCCCTGGCCACCATGGGCTCCGAGGTACAGAAGGGCAACGCCCCGGAGGAGCGGAAGATTCAGCGGCTCTTCCGGGACCCGGAGGTCACCCGCATGATCAAGCGCTGCAACGACTTCGGCGCAGGCGGCGTGTCCGTGGCCATCGGTGAACTGGCAGACGGCCTCTCCATCGACCTGAACGCCGTGCGCAAGAAGTACGAGGGCCTGGACGGCACCGAGCTGGCCATCTCCGAGTCTCAGGAGCGGATGGCCGTGGTGGTGGCCCGGGAGGACGCGGAGCGGTTCATCTCCGCCGCCACGGCGGAGAACCTGGAAGCCTATCAAGTGGCCGTGGTGACGGAATCCCCCCGGATGGTGCTGCACTGGAACGGGAAGGAAATCGTCAACCTGTCCCGTACCTTCCTGAACTCCAACGGGGCGGTGAAGCACGCCGCCGTCTCCGTCCCCCAGGGGGCGGGCAAGCTGCCCACCGGCGACACCGATGACGTAAAGGCCCGCTTCCTGGCCATCGCCCGTGACCCCAACACCGCCTCCCAGCGGGGCCTGGGGGAGCGGTTCGACGCCTCCATCGGCGCAGGCTCCGTCCTGTTCCCCTACGGCGGCAGGCGGCAGCTGACCCCGGCCCAGGCCATGGTGGGTCTGCTGCCCGTGGGCCCAGGCCGCACCACCGACACCTGCTCCATCATGGCCAGCGGCTTCGACCCCATGCAGATGGCGGCAGACCCCTTCTACGGCGCACAGTGCAGCGTGGTGGAGTCGGTGGCCAAGGTCGTGGCCGCAGGGGGCGACGTGGAGGAGGTCTACCTGACCTTCCAGGAGTATTTTGAGCGGCTGCGCCAGGAGCCGGAGCGCTGGGGCAAGCCTTTCGCCGCCCTGCTGGGGGCCTATCAGGCCCAAATCGGCCTGGGCTGCGCCGCCATCGGCGGCAAGGACTCCATGTCCGGCTCCTTCATGGATTTGGACGTGCCGCCCACCCTGGTGTCCTTCGCCATCGCCCCGGGCAAGGTGGAGGAAGTGATTTCCAACGAGTTCAAGGCCGCCGGAAACCCGGTGTACCTGTTCGAGGCCCCGGAGGGGGACTACGAGGGCACCAAAGCCGTGTGGAACGCCTACCGCCGACTGGTGCTGGCCGGGAAGGTGAAGTCCTCCTTCGCCCTGACCTCCGGCGGCGTGGCCGAGGCGGTGATGAAGATGAGCTTCGGCAACGGCGTGGGCTTTGCCGGGGAGGCGGACGTGGCAGGTGAGCTGCTCTTTGGCCGCCATTGCGGCTCCATCGTGGCCGAGCTGACGGAGGACGTGGACTGCGCCCGGAAGCTGGGCGTCACCACGGCGGACGGCTGCATCACTGCCGCCGGCGTGGCCCTGTCCATCGACGAGCTGGACAATGCCTGGGAGGGGACGCTGGAGAGCATCTATCCCACCGACGCGAAGGTGACGCCCTACGCTATCCCCAATGTGGACTGCGGCGTGCGGCCCAACAGGGCCCCCGCCGCCAGGGTCGCCCGGCCCAGGGCGGTCATCCCCGTATTCCCCGGCACCAACTGCGAGTATGACACCGCCAACGCCTGCCTCCGGGCGGGTATCCAGCCGGAGATCGTGGTGGTGCGGAACCTGACCACCGACCTGCTGCTGGACTCCGCCAACGCCCTGGAAAGGGCCATCCAGAACGCCCAGATGATCGTCCTCCCCGGCGGCTTCTCCGGCGGCGACGAGCCGGAGGGCTCCGGCAAGTTCATCGCCTCCTTCTTCCGCAATGAGCGCATCAGGGACGCGGTCCACGACCTGCTGAAAAACCGGGACGGCCTGATGCTGGGCATCTGCAACGGCTTCCAGGCCCTGGTGAAGCTGGGCCTGGTGCCCTACGGCGAGATTCGGGACATGGACGACACCTGCCCCACCCTGACCTTCAACCTGATTGGCCGCCACCAGAGCCGCTACTGCGACACCCGTGTGGCCTCGGTACACTCCCCCTGGATGCTGAAAAGCCAGGTGGGCCAGGTGTACACCGTACCCGTCTCCCACGGCGAGGGCCGTTTCGTGGCCCCGGCCCCCATCCTGGAGCAGATGGTGCGGGGCGGTCAAATCGCCACCCAGTACGTGGACGGCAGCGGCGTCCCCTCCCTGGACATCTCCGCCAACCCCAACGGCTCGGTGTACTCCATCGAGGGCATCTTCTCCCCGGACGGGCGGGTCTTCGGCAAGATGGGCCACACGGAGCGGTGGAACCCCGGCGTGGGGCTGAACATCCCCGGCGAGAAGCTGATGCCTATCTTCGAGTCCGGCGCGGAATATTTCAAGTAAGAGAGCAGACAACTACAGAAATCAAGTTTTGGGATAATCATACCAAAGGAACCCCTCGAACCCCTCAGTCTGGCCTTGCGGCCAGCCAGCTCCCTCGTCGGCGTTGGCTTCGTATCCTTCGTGTCCGGCTGACGCCGAACCCTCAGTCGCTCCGCAACGCCTCCTCTCAAAATCGAACCCGCTTTGCTGGGCTTCGATTTTGTAAATGACGTGATGATTCCCACAGTTTCCTCGTCTCCCCCGAAGGGCAATGTCATCAATTTAAGGGGATTGCGCTCCTTGGGCAAGGATACTATAAGGAAATAAAGCGTTTGCCCTCCCGGCGGGCCTGAATACCGCCTGCTGACCCTCAAGGTTTATGTCCTCGGTCAGTGACCCTCGCCAGCATAGCTGGCATCGGTTTCCGGCTAAAAATGTGCCACTGGCACATTTTTGGACGCCGTAAATTGTCCCGCCAAGAAATGGGGGAAAGAAGGCGGCTCAGGGAGGGGCTTCGGGGACTCGCCCCTCCCTAAGAACCCTCCCCCTA
>JAJPXL010000095.1 GCA_021205455.1 Clostridiales bacterium | reverse complement strand
GCTCCATCCGGAGGGTGACGCCCTGATTCCGGAGCCGCCCGCCGCACTGCTTCGCCAGCAGTCCGGCGATTTGGCGGATTTCTTCCTCCGTCAGGCTGTGGAAGCAGATGACCTCGTCGATGCGGTTCAGAAACTCCGGCCGGAACATCTGCCGCAGGGCGGCGTGTACCGCCCGCTCCCCGTCCTGGGGGGTGCCGCCCCCAAAGCCCAGGGGGTGGGTGTTCTGGACCAGGGCCTCCGCCCCGGCGTTGGTGGTCATGACGATCACCGCGTTGCGGAAGTCCGCCCGGTTGCCATGGCTGTCGGTAAGGATGCCGTCCTCCAGCAGCTGGAGCAGCAGGTTGCACACCTCGCCGTGGGCCTTCTCCAGCTCGTCAAACAGCACCACCCGATAGGGGCGCTTGCGGATGGCCTCGGTGAGCTTGCCTCCCTCCTCGTAACCCACATACCCCGGCGGGGAGCCGATGAGCCGGGCCACGCTCTGGGCCTCCATGAACTCGCTCATGTCCAGCCGGAGGAGGGCGTCCTCGCTACCGAACAGGGCCTGGGCCAGGGCGCGGCACAGCTCGGTCTTGCCCACGCCGGAGGGCCCGGCGAAGAGGAAGGAGCCCACAGGCCGGTTCTCCTCCTTCAGGCCGGAGCGGCTGCGGCGGATGGCGGCGGAGACAGCCTGCACGGCGCTGTCCTGCCCCACCACCCGGCGGTGAAGGGTGTCCTCCAGGGTCAGGAGGCGCTGGGTCTCGTCCTCCGTCAGGGCGGAGACGGGCACCCCCGTCCACAGGGACAGCACCTGGGCGATATGCTCCCCGGTGACGTTCCCCTGGCGGGGGCCGGAGCGCTGCCGCCACTGGGCCTTGCCCTCCTCCAGCTCCCGGCGGAAGCTCTGCTCCACGTCCCGGAGCAGGGCGGCCTTCTCAAAGTCCTGTTCCCGGATGGCGGCCTCCAGGGACTGCACCGCCTCCTTCCGCTTCCGGTCCAGGGCGGCCAGCTCCGGCGGCAGGGACTCCGCCGCGATTTTCGCCCGGGCGGCGGCTTCGTCCATCAGATCCACCGCCTTGTCCGGCAGGTACCGCTCCGGCAGATACCGCTGGCTCAGGGTGACGGCGGCGGACAGGGCCTCGTCGGTGATGTTCATCCGGTGGTGGGCCTCGTACTTGGGCCGCAGGGCCTTTAAAATGGACAGGGCGGCGTCCTCGTCCGGCGGCTCCACCGTCACCGGCTGGAACCGGCGCTCCAGGGCGGCGTCCTTGCGGATATACTTCCGGTATTCCTCGTGGGTGGTGGCCCCCAGCACCTGCAGCTCGCCCCGGCTCAGGGCGGGCTTCAGGATGTTGGCGGCGTCGATGCTGCCCTCGGCGCTGCCCGCCCCGACGATGGTGTGCAGCTCGTCGATGAAGAGGATGACGTTGCCCATCCGCTGCACGTCCTTGATGAGCCGCTTCACCCGCTCCTCGAACTCGCCCCGGTACTTCGTCCCCGCCACCGTGCTGGTCAGGTCGATGGACATGAGCCGCTTGGACTTCAGCCCCTCCGGCACCGTGCCCGCCGCGATGCGCTGGGCCAGGGCCTCGGCGATGGCGGTCTTGCCCACGCCGGGCTCCCCCAGGAGGACGGGGTTGTTCTTCGTCCGGCGGCACAGGATTTGAATCACCCGGTCCAGCTCCGCCTCCCGGCCCGCCACTGGGTCCAGCTGGCCGGTCTCCGCCATGCGGGTCAGGTCCCTGGAGAACTGCTCCAGCAGGCGGCTCTCCCGCAAGCCCTCCCCTTCTCTTGGCTTTCTGTCCCGGAAGGAGGAGGAGCTGTCCCCGGCGGAGGCGTAGGCCTCCCGGTAGAGGGTGTGGAGGTCGATGCCGCTGCCCCCCAGGATGCGGGCGGCGGCCCCGTCCCCCTCCTTCAAAATGCCGGCCAGCAGATGGCCGGTGCCCACATAGCGGGAGCCGCTGCGGCAGCACTCCGAGGCGGCGATCTCCACGATGCGCCTTAACCGCGGGGTCATCCCCTGGGAGGGGAGGTCGCCGGAGGCCCCCACCCCCACAAAGGAGGAGACCAGCTTGCGCACCGTCTCCTCCTTCAGCCCGGCGGAGGCCAGGGTGCGGGCGGCCACCCCCTGGCCCTCCTCCATCAGCCCCAGCAGCAGATGCTCGCTGCCCACATAGCCGTGACCCAGCCGCCCCGCCTCCGCCTGGGCCAGACGCAGGGACTCCTGCGCCCGGAAGGTCAAATCACAATTCAAACGGTCTCATCCTTTCCTCATTGGTTGCCTTTATTCTATGCAGGTTTTTCCAAATCTAAACGGGAAGGGGGGCGCGTTTGCGGAAAAAACGCGCCGGTGCCGTCTGCATTTTGCGGACGGTTTTCTCTCTTATGGGGGCGCGCAGCGCGCGCCGGCCCGGTTCCCCGTCAGGGGCGCCGCCGTCCGGAAGGCGGCCCAGATTGTAAGGATTTGTTTCTTGCTTTGGAGAAACGCTTGTGCTAGAGTATAAGTATCCCAAGCAGGTAAATTTTTCTGGAAAACCGCGCCTGGCCGCACCGCCGGGCCGATGGGAGGTTTCCTTATGCAGACAGAGATACAAGAGGAAAAGAAAAAAAGTCATACCGGTTTGATTCTCGTGCTGATCGTCGCCATTGTGCTGGTGATCGGGGCGTTCGGCTACCTGATGGGGGCGCGGTATTACGCCACCCACTTCCCCAGGAACACCACCATCAATGGCATTGATGTCAGCAATAAGACGGCGGAGAACGTGAAGCTGGCCCTGAACAACAGCGTGCAAACCTACGTCCTGACCATTCAGGAGCGGGACGGGGTGAAGGAGACCATGACCGCCTCCGATGTGGGGATGACCTACCAGGATGACGGCGAGGTGGACGCGCTGCTCGACAGCTACAACCCCTACGCCTGGCTGTTTGACTGCCTGTCAGAGGACAGCTATACCATATCCGCCGCCGTCCAAATCGACGAGGACACCGCCAGGGCCTCCATCGCGCTGCTGAACTGCTTCAACGCGGCGCTGGTGACCAGCCCGGAGGACGCCTGCCTGGTGGTGGACGGCGGGGAGTATTACATCAAGGAGGAGGTCTACGGCAACCAGCTGGACGAGGACAAGACGGTGGCCCTGCTGCTGGAAACCCTTTCCTCCGGCGCCACCTCCGTGAACCTGGACACCGAAGGTTGCTACATCGACCCGACGGTCACCAGCGACGATGAAACGCTGCAAGCGCAGATGGCCCAGCTGGACGTGCTGCTGGGGGCGGAGATCACCTTTGACTTTGAGGATGACCGCATCGAGGTGGTGAACGCAGAGGTCATCGCGAGCTGGTTGGTGCAGGACGAGGACGGCAGCTACAGCCTGGACAGCGACCTGGTCTATGACTGGGTGAAGACCCAGCTGGCCTATCAATACGACACCTTCGGCCTGACCCACACCTTCACCACCACCGGCGGCGACACCATCACCCTCTCCGGCGGGGACTACGGCTGGTGCATCGCCCGGCAGGACACCACGGACAAGCTGGTGACTGCGGTGGAGAACGGCGAGGTCACCGAAATGGAACCGGAATACCAGTACACCGCCAAGTTCCGCGGGGTCAACGACATTGGGGACACCTATGTGGAGATCTCCATCAGCCAGCAGAAGGTCTGGTGCTATAAGAACGGGGCGCTGGTGGTGGAGACGGACTGCGTCACCGGCAACCCCAACAAGGGCAACGGCACCCCCTCCGGCAGCGTCTGGGCCATCGACGCCAAGAAGAGCCCCGCCGTCCTGGGCACCCTGGACACCATGGGCTACGCCAGCCCGGTGAACTACTGGATGCCCTTCACCGGCAACGTGGGCCTTCACGATGCGGACGGGTGGCGCAGCTCCTACGGCGGCACCATCTATCAGACCAACGGCAGCCACGGCTGCGTGAACCTGCCCCTGAGCGCCGCCAAGCAGATTTACAACGCGGTGGAGATCGGCACGGCGGTGATCGTATATAACTGAGTTCCGGCGCACACATGGGAGGAGCCTATGAAAAGCAAGTGGATGCGGGCGCTGCTGCCCGCCCTGGTGCTGGCCGTGGCCCTGGGGGGCTGCGGCAGCGGGGATGCGGCGGAGAACGGCGGAGCAGCCTCCGTCAGCGCTCCGGCGGCGGAGTCCTCCGCCTCTGTCGGCGTCTCCTCGGAGGATGAGGAGGCGGCGGAGTCCGTGGTGGAGGATGCCCCGGTCAGCAGTCAGCTGATCCCCGAAAACCTGACGGAGCAGTACGCCACGCTGCTGGCCGGGCTGTGGGTGGAGTCCGGCAGCGGCGACAGCTACTATATCAACGCCGACGGCTCCGGCAGCCTCTACCGGGCGGATGAGGAGGAGCCGGACGACTTCACCTGGAGCGTGCTGGAGGAGCAGGACGGGGATGCGCTGCTGTACCTGTTCTTCACCGGCGCGGAGGCGGCGGAGTGCTACCTCCCCGTCTTTGACGAGGACAGCCTGACCCTCTGCGACCCGGACAGCGGGGACGCCGTCCTTCTGCTCACCGTAGGGGAGACCTTCGGCTGACAGCCATCCGGCCCTCCGGGGCGGATGGTCTTCCCTTACGGGCGCAGCCTGCGCGCCTGTAAGGGTTTCGCCTTTCAATGGGGCAAAAGGGACTGCGTTCTGCCGTTGCCCTACCGGCGGAGTTTGCTCCTTAGGAATGGCTCCTGGAAGGAGCTACGGCTTGCCCTCCCGGCGGGTCTTGTTTTCCTTAGATGAAGTTCGCGATAGAGGCTTTGTCCGGTCTTCCCCTGCCAGGGAAGCGGGGGCCTGCTTTTCTCGCTCCGCCGAGAAAAGCAGCAAAAGAGGGCGGCTCAAGAGGGGGACCTGTGGCCCCCCTCTTAAGAATCTCC
>JAJPXL010000118.1 GCA_021205455.1 Clostridiales bacterium | reverse complement strand
CAGCGGAACGGGTGGCAATCGTCCCCAGCCGCCATAGGCGGCAGTCTCACCAGTTGGAAGTTACATCGTCTTTAACAGAACAGACCACTTGAAAGCGAGACAAGGCGCAAGCCGGTATTGGGATAGGAGGAGGGTTCTTAGGGGGGAGCGAGGCCCCGAAGCTCCCTCCTAAGTCGTCCTCTTTTGCTACTTTTCTCGACGAATCGAGAAAAGTAGGCCATGCCCTGGCAAGGGCAAACACGTTATTTCCTTCCAAAAACCATATCTAAGGAAACCACCCCTCCGCCTCCTTCGGAGGCACCTCCCCTTTCAGGGGCGGCTTGAGGCGCGTTGAAATGATTACCGCCGGGAGGGCAAACGTGGTATTTCCTTCCAAGAACCATATCTAAGGAGAACAGCCTCGCCCGGAGGGCAAACACGGTATCTCCTTCAAAAAACCATATCTAAGGAGTCACCACCCTCACCAGGAGGGCAACCACGGCCGTTCCTTCCAAGCCCCATATCTAAGGAAAAGCCCCCTGGGAGGGCGCACCCCATCCCCCGGTCAGCGCCGGTCCTCTGTCATCTGCGCGCTCCACTTCTCCACCATCAGGTCGGGATAGTAGCTCCGCTTGGCCTTGCGGAGGTTCGGCTCCCCCAGGTCGTCCTCCCGGTTCAGGTAGACGATGTGGGGATACGTCTCCCCCACCCAGCGGGCGAACTGCCGGTTGATCATGGCGTAGGCCCCCTGCACCTCGCCGTAGCCCTTTTCAAAGAGGACGTCATAGGTGTCCCCGCCCAGGGGCTGCCCCATGCAGAAGGCCACCGCCCGGTCGGGGGTGGGGCTGTCCGCCTCGTCCGTGCCGCCGCCGTCGTACAGCACCATGCCGTCCAGCCCCAGGGCGGCCCGGTTCCGGAGGGCCAGGGTCAGCGCCCGCTCCCCCTGGTCCGAGGCCCAGTCCTCCAGTCCGGCCTCCGCCTCCTCCGTCTCCCAGTCCTGGGCGATGGCCTGGCAGGCGGCCAGGTTGTCCTCCCCCAGGGGCTCCGTGTGCCAGTTGGGATAGCGCTCCTCAAAGCGGTGGATGTGGTTGCGCTTGGCGTGGAGCTTCTTGCCGGACAGGGTGGAGAGCTTCTCCACGGTGTAACAGTAATCCGCCGCAGCCTCCTGGTTGGTGAACCGGAACTGGCCGGGGTACAGCCCCTCCAGCTTCCGGCACTGCTCCGCCGTCAGCCCCGCCAGGGTGAAGGGGACGCCCCGCGCCCGGCTGTCCTGCCGCAGCGTCTCCAGCAGCGCCTTCCGGTCCCCCAGGCCGGAGGGCCACAGGTAGCTGCCGTTGCTCCCCACCCAGACCACGGCAAAGCCGTCCACCTGGGCGATGCCCTCATCGTAGGCCTCCGCCCAGGTCAGCAGGTTGGTGAAGGAATACTCACAGCTGCGGAAGCCGCAGGCCTGGAGCAGCGGCTCAAAGTTCGCCCGATCCTCCAGGGTGGGGCGTTTAAAGTCGATCATAGGAAAGCGTCACCTGTCCTTATTGTACCGCGCCAAAGCGGGACGCGGCTGCCCCTGCGCCATTGCGGGGGCCCGCTGGCAGTATATCACATTTTTTCTGTCCTGACAAATTTTGTGTGCAGAAATCGCATCCCTTTTCCGTGGTCAAACTGACGAAAAAGGATTTTCAGCGCCGCGTATTTTTGTAGAACAGGTAAAAAGTAAAAAAATCGGAAAAATTTTTCCAAATTCCGGTGAAATTTCCGCTTCATTTTGCTATAATGCAGACGGATGTTTTCGCGCCTGGGCGCGCATCCGTTTGATTTTGAACAGAAAGGGGATCGGCCTCCATGGTTTCTGACAGTGCTGTTGTCCTGGTGCTGCGTGATGCGGAACGGGCCTCTTCTAAACCGCTGCTGCTCCGCAAGCTGCTGTTTTCCCCCGTGGCGTCCTGGCTGCGGAGGAACCTGCAGCGGGCAGGGGTGGTGCGTTTTTTTGTCATCGCAGAGCCTGACCTGCTGGAGGAGACGGCCGCCTGCTTTCCGGAGGGGGCGGAGGTCTGCTCCGCCCTGGACGGGGCGCTGGAGGCCCGCCTGACCGCCTTCGCCGCGGCCAGCCAGGGCAGGGTCATCACCGTCACTCAGCCCGTGTTCCTGAACGGGGACGCCTGCCGGGAGCTGACGGAGGAGGAGTTCATCACTCCCGCCGGAGACCCCATGGGGGTCTATCGGGTGGAGGCGGACGACCTGGCCCAGGGCGGCATTGACGGCCTGGTGGGCAGCGAGTATTACTCCCCCTATCAGGAGGAGGGCGTGGCCCTGCTGGAGCGGGAGGACGGCTTGCAGCTGGCCAAAATGATGGCCAACGGGGAGAATCTCCGCCGCCTGCTCCAAAACGGCGTGGAGATTCTGGACACCGGCAGCGTCTACCTGGACCCGGACGTGGAGGTGGGGGCAGGTTCCCTCCTGCTGCCCGGCACCATGCTCCGGGGGCACACCGTCATCGGGGAGGACTGTGAGGTCGGCCCCAACACTATGATGCGGGACTGCGTCCTGGGGGACGGCTGCGTCGCCGCCAGCTCCCACCTCACCGGAGCCACCTTCGGCAGCCACGTCAACATCGGTCCCTTCGCCTACGTCCGCCCCGGCACCCATGTGGGGGACGGCTGCAAGGTGGGGGACTTCACCGAGCTGAAAAACGCCACCCTCGGCGCCGGCACCAAGATCCCCCACCTGATTTACGTCGGGGACGCCGACGTGGGGGAGCGGTGCAACTTCGGCTGCGGCTCCATCACCTGCAACTATGACGGCAATGAGAAGTTCCGCACCACCGTGGGGGACGACTGCTTCATCGGCTGCAACACCAACCTGGTGGCCCCCTGCACGGTGGAGGACGGGGCCTACACCGCCGCCGGCACCACCCTGACCTCTGTGGCCCCCAAGGACAGCCTGGTGCTCAGCCGCCTGCGCCCCACCGTCAAAGAGGGGTGGGCGGCAGCCCACCGGGCCAAAAAGAACCCCTGACCGGCAGCGCCGACCCAGCGGCCGCGCCTGACCGGAGCTTCCTCCGCCGCGCCAGCTCTGGGCACGCATTTCCCTGAAAAAGAGACAAACGCGAACAAAAGAGAACAAACTTGTTCAGGAGGACTGTACTATGATTTCCCACGGTAAGGACATCAAGATTTTCACTGGCAATTCCAACCCCGCGCTGGCAAAGGCCATCTGCCAAAAGTTGCGCGTGCCCCTCGGCAACAATGAGTGCGGCACCTTCTCCGACGGCGAGAGCTACGTCTCCACCTACGAGACGGTGCGGGGCAGCGACGTATTCCTGATTCAGTCCACCGCCGCCTCCGGCGTGCGGGACGAGCCCGGCTACCGCTCCGTCAACGACTATCTGATGGAGCTGCTGGTGATGATCGACGCCATGAAGCGGGCCTCCGCCGGGCGCATCACCGCCGTCATGCCCTACTACGGCTACGCCCGCCAGGACCGGAAGACCAAGCCCCGGGACCCCATCTCCGCCAAGCTGGTGGCCAACCTGCTGACCACCGCCGGAGCCGACCGGGTGCTGACCATGGACATCCACTGCCTCCAGATTCAGGGCTTCTTTGACATCCCGCTGGACAACCTGGTGGGCAGCAACCTGTTCGTGGACTACTTCAATGAGAAGTACGACGCCGAGCGGGACAACACCATCGTCGTCTCCCCCGACGTGGGCTCCGTCGCCCGGGTGCGGGGCTTCGCCCAGCAGCTGGGGATGCCCATGGCCATTGTGGACAAGCGCCGCCAGAAGGCCAACTCCTCCGAGGTGATGAACATCATCGGCACCGTGGAGGGCAAGAACGTCATCCTGCTGGACGACATGGTGGACACCGCCGGCAGCCTGTGCGGCGCGGCCAAGGCCCTGATCGAGATCGGCGGGGCGAAGCACGTCGTGGCCGCCGCTTCCCACGGCGTCCTGTCCGGCCCGGCCCTGGAGCGCATCGAGAACTCCGCCCTGGAGGAGGTGTTCTTCCTGGACACCATCGCGCCCCCCGCCAACCTGAAGAGCAGCAAGATCAAATACATCTCCACCGCAGAGCTGTTCGCCGAGGCCATCGAGAAGATCTATAACGACACCTCTATGAACGACATCTATCACCACTGAGTTTGTTCAGGCGATTTGCGTTCAGGGGCCGCAGAGATTCTGCGGCCCCTTGCGCCCGTTCCCAAAACAGGGAATATCCAGATTTAAGGAAGTGAACATCGTGCTGTTTGGACGAAAATCGAAACCGGAATGGCTGCTGGTCTTTCTCGGCAACCCCGGCCTGCAATATGACAACACCCGCCACAACGCCGGCTTCCGCACGGCGGACGCCCTGAGTGCCAAAACCGGGGTCCAGATCAAACGCTCCAAATTTGAGGCGCTGGTGGGGGAGCTGGAGTACGGCGGCGTCCCCGTCCTGGCCATGAAGCCCCAGACCTTTATGAACAACTCCGGCAACGCGGTCTATGCCGCCTCTAACTTCTATAAAATCGACCCGTCGCATATCATCGTGGTGTGCGACGACGTCAGCCTGCCGGTGGGCAAGCTGCGCCTGCGGAAGAAGGGCAGCGCCGGAGGGCACAACGGTTTGAAGGACATCATCCTCCAACTGGACACCCAGGAGTTCCCCCGGGTGCGCATCGGCGTGGGGCAGAAGCCCCACCCGGACTACGACCTGGCGGACTGGGTGCTGAGCCGCTTCTCCAAAGAGGACGCCGCCGTCATGGACGAGGCGGCCCAGCGGGCCTGCCAGGCCATCGAGGTCATCCTGACCGACGGGATGGAGAAGGCCATGAGCAGGTTTAACTGAGGGACTGCCTCAGGGGCCTTTCTTTCCGCTGCCCGACGTGTCTCTCCTTAGATAAGGATTTTTGAAGGAACTACCGCGGTTGCCCTCCCGGCGGGGTGGTTCTCCTTAGATATGGTTCTTGGAAGGACCTACCGCGGTTG
>JAJPXL010000135.1 GCA_021205455.1 Clostridiales bacterium | reverse complement strand
CAAGACCTCTTTCTTCCCGGTGTTTCGTCTGCTTCGGCGGCCACTCCGGTTCCGGGGCGCTTTTCAGCTTCTCCAGCACGGAGGGGCGTTCCTCCCGGACAGGTTCCTTGGGGCCGTTGTTCAGTACGCCGTCGATCATGCCGTAATCATCCTCCAGCGCCATTTCCGCATTCCGCAGATAGTTCTCCGTGTGGAAGTTGGGCAGCTCCCGGAATCCGATGCTGTCTACATAGTAACAGGTTACAACACCAGCCTGCCGCAGCGCCACGATGTCGCTGACGGAAAGAGAATGACCGGTGTAATCTGCCGGGTGGTCAATATTGAACTTCACATAGAGATCTTCCAGGCCGGTGCCGGAGGGCAGACTCCCCGTATAGACCACATCATAGTGATCTATCTCCGGCTCTCTGTCATGGCTCTCCAGCCAGCTATAATTCATAAAACGATCCTGGGCAGTCTCGTCCGTCCGCTTCAACTGCAAAATCGCATAGCTGTCCGTCCTGCTGTCAACAAAAGCCTGCAATGTCTCCTGGCTCTTTGCGCCGTGTACATCATCCCATGCCTGAATATCCATCACAAAACCTCCTCTCGGCGTTTGGCGGGGGTGGACTTGGGCCTTGCCTCCTGGCTGTCCTTGCCCGCCTTTAACTGCTCCAGTGCGGAGGGGCGTTTTCCCTCCGCAGATTTTTCCCTGTCCTGTACCTGGGCAAACTCCTTACGGGCCATATTGATAAACCCGTCCAGCACCGCAGGGTGGCTTTCCACCACATACTCGATGCTTCTGTCCATCCCCAGCGAATCGGTGTCCTGTACAAACGGGACGGTCTGCGCCCACGCCTTATTGTCGCGGGAGAATCTGCCGTCCCAATCAAAGTACCGGACTGTCGCCGCCAGTACATGAGCGACACG
Organism: Clostridiales bacterium; assembly: GCA_021205455.1. Lineage (GTDB taxonomy): Bacteria > Bacillota > Clostridia > Oscillospirales > Oscillospiraceae > Onthomonas. The sequence goes on along the minus strand of JAJPXL010000135.1, from coordinate 4,067 downwards.
TTCAGCGCCGAACTGCTCCACAACGGGCCTGGCAGAGTCGTGGTTCAGGTGCATCCCGTCGAAATTCTCCCGAACGGCGCTCTCAATGGCCCTTTTGCAGTCGATATTAGTCTTTCGGGAACGGTGGTACTGCTCGATCTCACCGTTGGCACGGGCATAGGCGGCATCGTGAAGATATACTGTCTTGTTTTCTACCATCATTTAATCCCCCTTCACATTCCCTTTTCCATCCTGTACTGGACTTTGCCGGTCTCGTCGAAGTCCAGAAAGATGGTGGCGTCAAAATACCTGTCCAACCGCCGGGAGTAGCAGTCCTTCATGCGGACACATCCGGTTTTTAGGAGCCGTTTCGCCACGCTCTCGGTCATCTTTTTGCCAATGGCCTCGAAATATCGGTTGCTTTTCCAGAGGGCAAAGTTACATTGCCGGTTGGAGCAGGCATAGGACTTGGGGCGCTCCACCACATCAGCGCCGCAGACCGGACATTTGCCTAGGGATTTGCGGGCATCCGGCATGATGACAGCGGCATCTTTCACCACCTGATAGGTGTCCACCAGGCTCGTCACCATCTCGATGATCTCATCCATGAACGCCGCCGGAGAATACTCTCCACGCTCAATTTTCAGCAGCTTTTCCTCCCAATCTGCCGTCATGGAGGCGGACTGAAGCTGTTCCGGCAGGACGGTGATAAGGGCATTGCCCTTTTCCGTGGGGATTAGGTTCTTGGCCTTCTTGTCGCCCTTACGCTCCAGAAAGCCCCGTGTCACCAGCCGTTCGATAATACCGGCACGGGTGGCCGGGGTGCCGATTCCTTTGCGTTCCGCCTCGTCTGGCATCTCGTCGGCACCGGCTCGCTCCATAGCAGAGAGCAGAGTGTCCTCCGTGTAATGGGCTTTGGGCTTTGTCTGCCCCTCTTTTACCTCGGCAGATACCACAGGGAAACTGTCGCCCTCCTGCATCAGGGGCAGGGGCGTGTCCGCTTTCTCGGCCTTTCCGGGTTTCTCAATGGCTTTCCAGCCAGCGTCCAGCACCGTTTTCCCCTTGGTGGTGAAGGTCTCCTCGCCGCACTGGAATTCCGCAACGGTCTCCGCATAGCGATAGGGTGGGGCAACGGAGGCCAGTAGCCGGGTGGCGATCAGTTGCAAAATTGCAAATTCCCCCTTGGGCAGCTCTGTCAAATTGCATTTCTGCAATTCCAGTGTGGGGATAATGGCATGGTGGTCAGTGACCTTTTTGCTGTTGATGATAGGCTTCACCGCCAGCTCCGAGGGTGCCGCTTTGCCGGTCAGCGTTGCCGCCACACCGACCAGAGCGGCCATCTTTTCCGCCACATCGTCAGTCAGATAACGGCTGTCTGTTCGGGGGTAGGTGGTCAGCTTCTTCTCATACAGAGACTGCAAATAGTCCAGGGTCTGCTGTGCCGTGAAACCCAGCAGACGGTTGGCGTCCCGCTGGAGGGAGGTCAGGTCATACAGCGCCGGGGCCTTTTCGCTCTTTTCTTTGCGCTCACACTTGGTTACGACGGCGGTGCCATTGGCGCAGGACTGGGCAAGGGCGGTTGCCTCTGCCTTCTCCTTCATCCGCCCACTGGCGGCTTTTCCGTCCGGGAGAGCCAGGCTGACCGTGTAGAAGGTCTCCGGCTGAAAGGCCGAAATCTCTGCCTCCCGCAGCACCGCCATCGCTAGCGTGGGGGAAACCACCCGCCCCACATGGAGCGTTCTGCCGTAGAGGACAGAAAAAAGCCGGGTGGCGTTCATCCCGACGATCCAGTCGGCACGCTCCCGGCAGAGGGCCGCTTCATACAAAGCGTCATATTCCGTTCCCAGTCTCAGATTCTCGAACCCTTCCTGGATGGCGCTGTCCTCCATGCTGGAGATCCAGAGCCGTTCAAAGGGCTTGGTGCAGCCGCACTGGTGGTAGACCAGACGGAAGATAAGCTCACCCTCGCGCCCGGCGTCTGTGGCGCAGACGAGGCTGGCAACATCATCCCGGTGCATGAGCTTCTTGAGAATGTCGAACTGCTTTTTGGTGGAGGGAGACACGTTGTATTTCCACTCCACAGGCACGATGGGCAGGTCTTCCTTCGACCATTTCTTATAATGTGGGTCATAGGCGTCCGGCTCCGCCAGCTCTACCAGATGACCGACGCACCAGCTCACCAGATAACCATTTCCTTCGAGATACCCGTCACAGCGCCGGTTTGCACCCAGCACCTTGGACAGCGCCTGTGCCACCGAGGGCTTTTCTGCGATAACTAGCTTTTGATTCAAATAAACACTCCTTTCTTACTGTGTCCGCATTTAGAAACGCAAAAACCGGCCTCCGGGATAAACTACCCACGAACGCCGGTTATGCCTTACATTTTTATTGAAACTTCGGGCTTTTTCAGCCCCTAAATGCGGACAGTGTGCCTTGTTTTCTGCTTGCGTTCCCGGTCTTTCTGCCGCCGCCGATCTGCGGCACAGGCGGGGCAAAACCGGCTCCTGTTCGAGCCGGGGACGTACCTTGCGCCGCAGCTCACGCACCGCCGCAAAGCAGTATTCTTGAAAATGTCCGCCTCCAGTTCCGGGAACGCCGGTAACACCGCATTCCGAAACCAGCGGCAGCAGACAGAATAAGAGATACGCTGCGGGCAGACGCACCCATCCTCATCGTCCAGCAGGATGCAGTTACCTTTATCGCAGTTGCAGCAATACTTCTTGATGAGCTTTGCCGCCTGCTTCTGCTGGCTGGGAGTCATCTGATATAATGTCCCGTCTGGGTGCCGCTCAATGGGCGGGCCATACCGTGAACCCTGTTCCACGTTCTTCACCTCCATCGCAAAAAAATAAGCTCACACGATGACGTGAGAGCTATGTATATCCGTATAGAAATGGCGTCCGCATATCCAACGGACGCCATTCTATTATTCATGTTCACTTTTCCTTGTACCGAATTTCTATGATACGGCTCGACTTTTGTCCCGGTTTGTTGTGCCGTAAGCCGAACACCATATCCGGCGTGCGTTCAAAGAAACCTATATCCCGTTTCCAGCTCATCCCACAGCGACAGTGCTGTAAGCCGATAAATTGTTGCTTCATCTTGCGTCCACAACGGGGACATATCTTGTTGCTCTTGCCCATTAAATCACCTTTTGTCTTTTTGAGAGTGCGAATTCGGAGATTGTCCCATTTGCCGTGTAACCCAATCCATGATAACGTCAACAACATAGTCCTGCTGCTCTGGTGATAGTGGGATACCCTTCTGAATGCGATGCCACTTTTCCAGGCATCCCCGGCAGCAGGTGCCTGTAGCGTGCTGGGCGATAAAGACCGGATGCCCCCGCATAGGCGTCTGCTTTCCGTCATTCTCCGGTGTGGCCGGAGCCAAGCGCTTCGCAACGAAGTCGCAGGCGTGCTGCCGTACCGTATCCATACCCTTTTCCTTGATATAAGCCAGGTCATTGGCACTCATGGAAAATCTGCTGCGGAAGTTTGACCTTCCAAGTCTCTGAAATAAAGTCTCACGATTGACACCAACTTGTTCGTGTTCACGGGAAACAGGGGTTTTGCCCTCGATCAGTCGCTGCGATAGCTTGGTGTTTCGGTCTGCCGTCGTCTCATTCCGAATTGCATAATAAATGGCCTTCTTCTCTCCAATCAGGAGCAGGACTTTCTTCGCACGGGTCACGCCCGTGTAAAGCAGGTTTCGCTGGAGCATGACGTAATGGCTCATGGTAAACGGCATTACTACGATTGGAAACTCTGAACCCTGAGCTTTGTGGATGGTAATAGCATAGGATAGCACCAGCTCGTCCAACTCTGTCACATCGTAGATGATTTCACGGCCATCGAAGTCAACAGAGAGTTCCCGTTCCTCCGTGTCAACGCTGGTAATCGTTCCGATGTCGCCGTTAAACACATCTTTATCGTAGTTGTTCCGTATCTGCATCACCTTATCATGCAGTCGGTACTGCGTCCCGCCCCGGCGAAGATAGACATCAGACGGGTTGAGGGCTTCCTGAAGCAGTTGGTTCAGGTTGGTCGCACCGCAGACCCCACGCTGCATGGGCGTCAGCACCTGAATAT
>JAJPXL010000101.1 GCA_021205455.1 Clostridiales bacterium | reverse complement strand
GTTACTTTTCTCGGCGGAGCGAGAAAAGTAAGCCATGCCCTGGCAAGGGCAAACGTGGTATTTCCTTCAAAAAACCATGTCTAAGGACCTCACCCCTCCGCCTTCTTCGGAGGCACCTCCCCTTTCAGGGGAGGCAAAAAGTTGTCATAATCTCTGCGTCATTGGCTCCCCTGAAAGGGTAGGGAGCGCAGCGGAAATGCCGCTTGACGGCGGAGCTGTCAGCGAAGCTGACTGAGGGGTGATGCCGCAGCCTGTCCCGCTGGTATTTTGTGACGGTTAAACAAAGCAAAGTTTTAGTTTTCACACGCTACTACAGGATGAGGGAAACCTGGCGAATTTAACCACTCGCCACGAAACATGAAACACTAAACCAACGGTGAATCCTATGAACCAACTCGTATCCATCCTACAACAGAATACCGACTTTCAAAGCCTCCTGGCCCAAATCGACGCGGGCCGCAGCCCCGTGGCCCTGTCCGGGGTGTCCCCCGTCCACCGGGCCCACATCGCCGCCGCCCTCCGGGCGGAGACGGGCCGCCCCCTGGTGCTGATCTGCGGGGACGAGGGGGAGGGCCGGAAGCTGTGCGCCGACCTGACCGCCTTCACCGGCGAGCCTGCCCGGCTGCTGGCGGGGCGGGAATTTGTGTTCCACAACGCCACCGCCTCCCGCCAGTGGGAGCATCGCCGGCTGTCCCTCCTCCGGGCTATGCAGCAGGGGGAGGCCCCCATCGTGGTGATGACGGTGGAGGGCCTGCTCCAGCGCACCATGCCCCCGGCGGTGCTGGAGGGCAGTGTGGTGACGCTGGAAGCCGGGGCGCGGTACGACCTGAACCAGCTCACCGACCGCCTCGTCCGGGCGGGGTACACCCGCTGCATGACGGTGGAGGGGCCGGGGCAGTTCGCCCTCCGGGGCGGCATCCTGGACGTGTACTCCCCTGGCGGGGATTCCCCCGTCCGGGTGGAGTTCTGGGACGACGAGGTGGACACCATGGCCCGCTTCGACGTGGCCACCCAGCGCCGGACGGAGACAGTCTCCGCCTGCGAGCTGCTGCCCGCCGCCGAATGCCTGCCCCAGCTGGCCCCCGGCGGGGTGCTGGGCCTGATTCAGGACCTGGAGCGCCGCCGGTTGCAGCTGGAGCAGGCCGCCAGGCGCAAGAAGCGGGGCGACCCCACCGACTACTCCGCCGCCGCCAAAACCCTGGAGGAGGACAGCCGCCGCCTGGCAGACCTGGGCCTGTTCTCCCCCTCCGACCGGTACCTGCACCTGATTTACCCTGACTTTGCCTCCGCCTGCGACTATATCCCTCAGGACGCCTTTGTACTGTGGAGCGAGTCCAGCCGCTGCGTGGACGCCGCCCGCCACTACGAATGGCGGCTGGGAGAGGATATGACCGCCCTGGCCGAGGCGGGCATCCTGTGGCTGGAGGGCTGCAAATACGCCGAGACGGTGGAGGGGGCCGCCCGCGCCCTGTGTGAGCAGTGCCCCAACGTGTACCTGGACACCTTCCTGACCTCCCTGTTCCCGCGGGAGCCGAAGGTGACGCTGTCCATGGCCTGCCGCCAGCTGCCCTCCTTCGGCAGCAGCCTGGAGCAGGCCGTCTCCGACCTGGAGCATTATCAGAAGAATCGCACCGCCACCGTGGTGCTGTGTCAGACTCAGGGCCAGGCCAAGACCCTGTCCGACCTGCTGCGGGAGCGGAATGTGGCGGTGGCCCTGGACTTCGACCTGACCGCCCTGCCCCAGCCGGGGCAGGTGACGTTGGCGGTGGGGGGCCTCACCGCCGGGGTGGAGTATCCCAAGAGCGCCAACACACCGGGCTACGCCGTCCTGACGGAAGGGGCCGCGCTGGAAAAGACCCGGAAGCAGAAGCAGGCAAAGCGCCGGGCGGTCACCAACCGGCAGAAGCTGCAAAGCTACACCGACCTGTCCCCCGGCGACCTGGTGGTGCATCAGACCTACGGCATCGCCCGCTATGTGGAGATGGTGCAGCTCCAGACCGACGGCGTCATCAAGGACTATTTGAAGCTGGCCTATGCCGGGAACGATGTGCTGTATGTCCCCGCCACCCAGCTGGACCTTATCAGCAAGTATATCGGCGCGCGGGAGGGGGAGGACGGCGCCCCCCAGGTCAAACTGTCCAAGATGGGGGGCGGCGACTGGCAGCGGGCCAAGAGCCGCGCCAAGAAGGCCACCCAGGACATGGCGAAGGAGCTGATTCAGCTCTACGCCCAGCGCCAGCGCCAGCCGGGGTACGCCTTCCACCCGGACGACCCCTGGCAGCAGGAGTTTGAGGACAAATTCGAGTTCGAGGAGACCCCGGACCAGCTCCGCTGCGTCAACGAGATCAAGGCGGACATGGAGCGGCCCGTCCCCATGGACCGGCTGCTCTGCGGCGACGTGGGCTACGGCAAGACGGAGGTGGCCCTCCGGGCAGTGATGAAGTGCGTGCTGGAGGGCAAGCAGGCCGCCATCCTGGCCCCCACCACGGTGCTGGCCAACCAGCACTTCCAGACCGCCTCCCGCCGGTTCGAGGGCTTCCCGGTGAAGATCGCCCTGCTGTCCCGGTACCAGGGGGGCAAACAGGTCAAGAAAATTCTGGAGGAGACCGCCTCCGGCGCGGTGGATGTGCTGATTGGCACCCACCGGCTGATTCAGAAGGACGTGAAGTTTCACGACCTGGGGCTGCTGGTGGTGGATGAAGAGCAGCGCTTCGGCGTCTCCCACAAAGAGAAGCTGAAGGAGATGTTCCGCCAGGTGGATGTGCTGACCCTGTCCGCCACCCCCATCCCCCGGACGCTGAACATGGCCCTCTCCGGCATCCGGGATATGTCCACCCTGGAGGAGCCGCCCCAGGACCGCCAGCCGGTGCAGACCTATGTGCTGGAGCAGGACTGGGGGGTGCTCATCGACGCCATCCGCAAGGAGGTGGGCCGGGGCGGCCAGGTCTACTACCTCCACAACCGGGTGGAGACCATTGACCGCACCGCCGCCCACATCCGGGACCTGCTGGACGACGACAGCATCGTCATCGCCACCGCCCACGGCCAGATGAGCCAGGAGCAGCTGAGCAGCGTCATGGCCCAGATGGTGGAGGGTACGGTGCAGGTGCTGGTCTGCACCACCATCATCGAGACGGGCATCGACATCCCCAACGTGAACACCCTCATCATCGAGAACGCCGACCGGATGGGCCTGGCCCAGCTCCACCAGATCCGGGGTCGGGTAGGGCGCTCCGCCCGCCGGGCCTACGCCTACCTGTGCTACCAGCCGGGGAAGGTGCTCAGCGAGACCGCCGCCAAGCGCCTCTCCGCCGTCCGGGAGTTCGCGGAATTCGGCGCGGGCTTCCAAATCGCCATGCGGGACCTGGAGATTCGGGGCGCGGGCAACCTGCTGGGCTCCCAGCAGTCGGGCAACCTGATGAGCGTGGGCTATGATATGTATTTGAAGCTGCTGGAGGAGGCCATCCTGGAGGAGCGGGGCGAGCAGCCCGCCCGGGTGGAGGATGTGACCGCCGACCTGACCGTCTCCGCCAACCTGCCGGAAAGCTATATCCCCTCCGCCGAGCAGCGGATGGACCTCTACCGCCGCATTGCAAAGGTGCGCACCGACCAGGACGCCGAGGACATCTACGACGAGCTCATCGACCGCTATGGCGAACCGCCCAGGGCGGTGAACAACCTGGTGTCGGTGGCGCTGCTCCGGGCCAACGCCAACCGCTGCGGCATTGTGGACATCAAGCAGCAGGGGACGGTGGTGAACTTCACCCTGCGGGACTTCGATTTGAAGGGCTTCGCCCGTCTGAACAGTGTCCCCAAGCTGAAGGGCCGCCTCCTGGTGAACCCCAACAGCAGTAAGCCCAACATCGCCCTGCGGCTAAAGCCGGGGGAGAACAGCCTGACCTGGTCCGAGGAGTTTGTGAAGCAGTACGCTCACGCCATGCTGCCTCAGTGAACCCGATGTCGTCAACTTAAGGGGACGCACTCCTTAGACAACGATGGATAAAAGAAAGAGGTTTTTGCCCTCCCGGTGGGCCCCATTTCTCGCTCCGCCGAGAAATGGGGGAAAGAGGGCGGCTTAAGAGGGAGGCCTGTGGCCCCCCTCTTAAGAATCTCCCCGTATCAGGCAACCGGCTAGCGCCTTGTCTCTATTTTTAAGTGGTCTGTCAGGCAACAGACGATGTGACTTGATACGCATCAGCGCTGCCGCCGATGGCGGCTGGGTAACGATTGCCGCCCGTTCCGCCGATGGCGTAACGTGGCGGCAATTCTGTTGCCCTTTGGTCGATGAAATCTGACGGTAAGGGTACGTTCTTCCCCTCAACCCAGGATAGATTGCATCTTAAGATGACATTGCCCGGTCGAGGTAGGGAGCGCAGCGGAAATGCCGCTTGACGGCGGAGGGGAACCGGCGATAACCGATGGAGGGGTGTGTCGCCTCAAGTCGATGGCATTTCCAGTGACGCAATCAGAAACCCGAAGAACGACAAAAACCCGCCGCATCGTGAACGATGCGGCGGGTTTGGCATTTTGTGCAATCAGCCTTCCTGAGTGGGTTCCGCTTCCTCAACAGGGGCGGCCTCCTCGGCGGGAGCTTCTTCGACAGGAGCGGCCTCCTCGGCGGGGGCTTCTTCGGCAGGGGCGGCCTCCTCGGCAGGAGCAGCTTCCTCAGCGGCGGCCTCCTCGGCGGCAACGGCTTCTTCGGCGGCCTCTTCCTCAGGTGCGTCCTTGTCCGCCCGCTTTTTCAGGTAGGTGGCGATGCCGTAGGCGGCAACGCCCGCAACGGCGGCGCCCACGACCCATTTTTTGATGCTCATTGATGTTTCCTTCTTTCTTTTGAGATGGTCCCCCCAACAATCCTGGGAGATGGTAGTTTTATTCTATCAAGAAACGGTAGTTTTGTGTGAACAGAAAATGAATTTTTTGCAAGTTTCTGTCTGTGAAACAGGGGGCGGGCGGCGCTGGCCGACAGCGGGGGCAGCGGAGGGCTGCCTCGG
>JAJPXL010000021.1 GCA_021205455.1 Clostridiales bacterium | reverse complement strand
CAGGTGGTCTATCCCGATAGAGACGATGTGACTTCTCACTGGTGAGACTGCCGCCTATGGCGGCTGGGGGACGATTGCCGTTCTGCCCTCGCCAGAGGCGGGCAGAACGAGCAATTTTATCATCCTTTGGTCGATAAAATCTGACTGTAAGGGTACGTTATTACTTCGGCAATTAAATAAAGATATCTGCGCTTAGACTTTGTTCTCAAAAAAATTATGGCTTACTTGAAAACGCTCGATTTTTTCGCAAATTTGAATACAAATTGTTACGACTTTAATTCAGCGCAAATGGGTAATTATCGATTCTTAATTGCCGCAATAATATTACTCCTTCTTCCCGGCTGGGGGCTCCTCCAGGGTGAACCGCCCCAGTTTGCCGGAGCGGTACTCCTCCAGCAGCACCCTGGCCATCCGCTCCAAATCCACCTCGCCGCCGGACACCAGGAAGCCCCGCTTCAGGGCGGCGGCCTCCAGCAGCTCCCAGCCCTGGGCGTCCTCCGGCGTGTCGATTCTATATCTGGCCTGCACAGCCTCCGGGTAGCGCCGGGCCAGCAGAAGGATGAGGTGGCAGCCCAGCGTCTCCAAATCCATGATGGTATCCTTCACCGCGCCGGTGAAGGCCAGGTGCAGCCCCACCGTCTCATCCTCAAATTTGGGCCAGAGGATGCCCGGCGTGTCCAGCAGCTCCAGCCCGGCATCCACCGTGACCCACTGCTTGCCCCGGGTCAGGCCGGGGCGGTTCTCGGCGGCGGCGGCCTTCCGCTGGGCTACTTGGTTGATGAAGGTGGACTTGCCCACGTTGGGCACCCCCACCACCATCACCCGGATGGGGCGGCCCACCTGGCCCCGCTCCTCCCAGTGGGCAATTTTGTCGGCCAGGATGCCCCGCACCACGGCAGGGAACTGCTTCACCCCCGCGCCGGACTTGCAGTCCGTTTGCAGGACGGAGAGACCCTGGGCGCGGAAGGCGCTGGACCAGGCGGCGTTCAGCTTCGGGTCGGCCTGGTCGGCCCGGTTCAGGAGGATGAGGCGGGGCTTCTCCCCCACCAACTCGTCCAGGTCCGGGTTGCGGCTGGAGACGGGGATGCGGGCGTCGATGATCTCCACCACCAGATCCACCAGCTTCAGGTTCTCCTGAATCATGCGGCGGGTCTTGGCCATATGCCCCGGGTACCACTGCACCGTCATGCTGTCGGGCTGGCCGTTGGCGGCAGGCTTCTCCTGTCGGGCCTGGCTGCGGGCCTGGCGCTTCGCTTTGTTCTTTTTACTGGGCTGATACATTTCCCCACCACTCTACTTTATACGCTACTCTAACAAAAAAGGAGCGGTTTCCCGCTCCTTTTCCTGTCTCGGAAAACTCCGAATGGTTCTTACAGCTTCTCCGCAATCTTGGCGGCCTTGCCCACGCGGCCGCGCAGGTAGTACAGCTTGGCGCGGCGCACCTTGCCGCGGCGAACGGTCTCCACCTTCACCACGTTGGGGGAGTGGACGGGGAACACCTTCTCCACGCCGACGCCATAGGAGATGCGGCGGACGGTGAAGGTCTCGCTGACGCCGCCGTGCTTCTTGGCGATGACGGTGCCCTCAAAAATCTGGATACGCTCCTTGGAGCCCTCCTTGACCTTGATGTGGACACGGACGGTAGAGCCGACCTCAATGACCGGCACTTCCTGCTTCATGTTCTGCGCATTCAGCGTTTCAATCAGATTTGCCATAATGGATTTTCCTCCTGTTTTATAGGCGTTCTTGCGCTTTGCCCCCGCAGGGCGGCCGCGGTTATCCGGCGGCAGGGCAGAGGAACACCCTTTATTCAACTTGTATACTATAGCATGGAAAGGCCGGAAATGCAAGCACTTTTTTACCGAAAAATCCCGCCGTCCGCCCCGTAAATTTCATTTCTGTGATAGCGGGCGAAATCCGGCGTCAGCGCCGGGCGCTGCTGCGCCAGGGTGTTCACCAGAACCGCCGGGTTCAGCCCCGGATTCTGGGCCATCAGCCGCAGGTGCAGGTTCACCGCGCAATCTTCGGCCGCGGCGTCCCACTGGTAGACCATGGGGATCAGGTCCAGCTCCGTGTAGCCCTTCTTGGACTTTTTGGAGGGCTTTTGGATGACGCAGCTCTCCTGGGTGAAGAACGCCTCCAGGGCGGGGAGCGCCCCCTCCGGCGTGCCGTTATCGTACTCCAGCCCCACCGTCCAGTCGATGGCCGCAAGGCGCTTGACCGGCGTCTCCGCCTCGTAGCACCGCTCCACCACAATGCCCTCCGGCAGGGTGGCGTTCAGCCGGGCCGGTATCTCCTCCAGAGGCGTGTCGCTCTCCAGGGTGAACTCCAGCAGCTCGCACTGGCTGCTGTAACCCACGCTGAGGGGCAGCGGGAGGGAGACGAAGGAGTGCCGGTTGTAGCCCCTGGTCTGCCAGATGGCCACCCCCGCCCGCAGGAAAGCCCGCTGGAACAGGGCCATCAAATCCAAATGGGAGATATACACCCCCCGCCCCTCCTTGCGGAAGAGCAAGCGATTTTTGTGTCCTGCCATACCGTTACCCCCTGTCCACGTCGCACGTTTCGCCGGGAATCAGCCGCATGGCGCCGCAGCCCATGCACTGCACCCGACAGTCCGGGGTGATGACCCCCCGATACGCCTGCTCCCGCTCCTGCCACAGGTAGTCCTGCCGCACCCCCACGTCGCTGACCGACCAGGGCAGCAGCTCGCACCTGGGCCGCTCCCGGCAGGCGTAGAAGTCCGGGTCCAGCCCCGCCTTATGGAAGGCGTCCATCCACCGCTCAAAATCGAAATACTCCGACCAGGAGTCCAGCCTGCCGCCGCTGCGCCAGACCTCCTCCAGCACCCGGCTCATCCGCCGGTCGCCCCGGGCCAGGGCCGCCTCCACATAGCTGGCGTCCCCGTCGTGCCAGTTGTAGACGATGGCGCGGTTGTGGATGCAGGAGCGCAGCAGGTCCACCCGCCGCTGATATTCCTCCATGCTGATCTGCTTCTCCCACTGGAAGGGGGTGAAGGGCTTGGGGACGAAGAAGGAGGTGGAGATAGTGATGCGCACCCCCTTGGAGCGGTTGGGGGTGTAGGTGCGCCAGGACTGGAACACCTTCTCCGCCAGGACGGCGATACCCTCCACGTCCTCATCCGTCTCCGTGGGCAGGCCCAGCATGAAGTACAGCTTCACCGCGCTGCACCCGCCCTCGAACACCGTGCGGCAGGACTGGAGCAGGTCGTCCTCCGTCACGTTCTTGTTGATGGCGTCCCGGAGCCGCTGGGTGCCCGCCTCCGGCGCGAAGGTCATGGAGGACTTTCGCGCCTTTTGCAGCCGCCGCATGATGCCCATGGAGAAGCCGTCCGCCCGGAGGGAGGGCAGGGAGATGTTGATATTCCGTGGCTCACAGTAGTCCAGCAGCCCGTCCAGCAGGCAGGTCAGGGGGCGGTAGTCGCTGGAGGAGAGGCTGGTCAGCGTCATCTCCTGATAGCCGGAGTCTACGCAGGCCTCGATGCCCTGCCGCACCAGGGTTTCAGAGGACTTCGCCCGAACGGGGCGGTAGCAGTACCCCGCCTGGCAGAAGCGGCAGCCCCGGACGCATCCCCGGAACAGCTCCAGCATCACCCGGTCGTGGACGATTTCCGTAGAGGGGACGATGGTGTGGGTGGGGTAATAGGCGCTGTCCAAATCCTTGATGATGCGCTTAGTTACTTTAGCGGGCGCGCCGTGGGTGGGGGTCATGGAGCGGAGGGTGCCGTCCTCGTTGTACGTCACCTGATAGAAGGAGGGGACGTATACGCCGGGGATCTTCACGGCCTCCTCCAGGAACTCCGTCTTGCTTTTCCCCTGGCGCTTGCAGGTGCGGTAGCACTCGATGACCTCCGGGTCCAGCTCCTCCCCCTCCCCCAGGAAGAACAGGTCGATGAAGTCCGCCAGCGGCTCCGCGTGGTAGGCGCAGGTGCCTCCGGCGCAGATGATGGGCCATTCCTCGCCCCGCTGGGCGGCATAGAGGGGTATCCCCGCCAGGTCCAGCATATTCAGCACGTTGGTGTAGGCCATCTCATAGCCCAGGGAGAAGGCCACCAGGTCGAAGTCCCGGATGGGGTCGCCGGACTCCAGGGCGAACAGGGGCAGCTCCGCCCTGCGCATCTCCTCCTCCATGTCCCCCCAGGGGGCGAAGCACCGCTCGCACCAGACGCCGTCCATCTCATTGATGGCGCCGTAGAGGATGCGCATACCCAGGTTGCTCATGCCGATCTCATAGGTGTCCGGGAAACAGAAGGCAAAGCGGGTGTCCACCGCAGCCTTGTCCTTCTGAATTTCCCGGTATTCTCCGCCGGTGTACCGCGCAGGCTTCTGCACACGCGGCAGGATGCGTTCCAGTTTTGGGTTCATGGCTCTCTCCTGCCCTTTCGTCAATTGGAACTATTGTACCTGATTTTCGGGAAAAGCACAAGCTGTTTTTCGCGGGAAGTGGGAGTTGGCTGCCCCTTAGATAAGGCGCTTTGAAGGAACTGCCGTGTTCGCCCTCCCGGCGGGCCCCATTTCTCGTCCCGCCGAGAAATGGGGGAAAGCGGGCGGCTTAAGGGGGAGCTTCGGGGCCTCGCTCCCCCCTAAGAACCCTCCTCCTATCCCGCTGGGCTTCGCGCTATCCACTCTATACGTGGTCCATCCCGTCAGAGACGATGTAACTTCTCACTGGTGAGACTGCCGCCTATGGCGGCTGGGGATGATTGCCGCCCGTTCCGCTAAGGCGGAACGTGGCGGCAATTTTGTTGTTCTTTGGTCGTGGAAATCTGACTGTACGGCCACGCTATAGCGCCCGCCCCTGAAAGGGTAGGAAGCGCAGCGGAAATGTCGCCTGACGGCAGAGGGGAACCGCGAAGCGGTGGAGGGGTGGAAAGCAAGTTTTTCCTTAGATATGGTTCTTTAATATAGAATACCGCGTTTGCCCTCCCGGCGGGCCCCATTTCTCGCGCCGCCGAGAAATGGGGGAAAGAGGGCGGCTCAAGGGGG
>JAJPXL010000104.1 GCA_021205455.1 Clostridiales bacterium | reverse complement strand
AGACAGATGTTATCCATCGTCGGATGATAAAATTGCCGCCCATCCCGCCGTAGGCATAGGGAGCAAAGCGGAAATGCCGCTTGACGGCAAGGGATGAGGTGGCAATCGTCCCCAGCCGCCATGGGCGGCAGTCTCACTAGTGAGAAGTTACATCGTCTCTGACGGGATAAACCACCTATGAACTGGACAGCGCGAAGCCCTGCGGGATAGGTAGGGGGTTCTTAGGGTGGAGCGAGGCCCCGAAGCTCCCCCTTAAGCCGCCCTCTTTTGCTACTCTTCTCAGCGGAGCGATAAAAGCAGGCCATGCCCTGGCAAGGGCAAATCGGTATTTCCTTCAAAGAACATTGTCTAAGGAGTAACCACCCCGCCGGGAGGGCAAACGCGGCAGTTCCTTCAAAGAACCATATCTAAGGAGTGTTACCCCGTCAGGCGGCCAAGGGCCGCCCCTGCTGCGCGGTGGAACGTGCGGCGGCAACGGAACAGCTGCAGCCCGCCCCCGACGGGCGAACCAAAAAGTCGAAAAATGTCATGCCGTCCCCTTGACAGCGGGACGGCAGAATGCTATACTGACCGTATGAACTGTTCTAGGAGTGCTAGGACGATTAAGACAAATCAGACCGATATGAGGCAGAAAGGAAGCGATGGCGTGTTACCGCTGGAGTTAGACTACAGAAGTCGCATCCCGATCAGTGAGCAGCTGGTGGCAGGCATTGTGCGCCTGGTGGCCTGCGGCGTACTGTCGCCAGGGGAGCAGCTCCCGTCCGTCCGCGGCATGGCGCAGCAGCTGGGCATCAACCCGAACACGGTGCAGAAGGCATACCGTGCGCTGGAGCAGCTGGGGGCCATCTACAGCCTGCCGGGGAAGGGCTCCTTTGTCAGCGAAGGAGACGAGGCCAGAGCGCTGCAAAAGCGGCAGGCCCTGGAGGAGCTGGACGGCGCGCTGCGCACTGCGCTGGATACCGGCGTGACCCTGGAGGAGCTGGACGCGCATTGCCGCAGCTGGCTGCAGGAGATGGGAGGTTTACTGGTATGATTGCGGTGGAATCCTTTACCAAAAAATTTGGCACGTTGAACGCACTGGACGGCATCAACCTCCAGGTGACGGAAGGCTCCATCTTTGGGCTGATCGGCTCCAACGGCGCGGGGAAATCCACCCTGCTGCGGGCCATCAGCGGCGTCTATAAGCCGGACGACGGCTCTATTCTGATCGACGGCGAGGCCCCTTATGAAAACGCAAAGGTGAAGCAGCGGCTCTGCTTCGTCTCTGACTATCCCTACTATTCCAGTCAGGACACTCTGGAGAGCCTGGCCCGCTTCTACCGGCGCTTCTACCGGAACTGGCATGAGGAGGAGTTTCAGCAGCTGATCGAGCTGTTCCCCCTGGAGCCGAAGCAGCGGATTCAGAGTATGTCCAAGGGGATGCAGCGCCAGGCGGCGCTGATTTGCGCCCTGTCCACCTGCCCGGACTACCTGCTGCTGGACGAGGTGTTCGACGGGCTGGACCCGGTGATGCGCCAGCTTTTGAAGCGTGTCATCTCCGACCATGTGGCGGCCAGGGATATGACGGTGCTGATCGCCTCCCACAACCTGCGGGAGCTGGAGGACTTTTGCGACCATGTGGGCCTGCTGCACAAGGGCGGCGTCCTGATCGAGCAGGAGCTGGAGTCCCTGCGGCTGGGAATTCAGAAGGCCCAGGCGGTATTCCAGCCGCCGCTGGACGACGAGATGCTGAACACCCTGCGGCAGACGCTGGACATCGTCAAGCTGGAGCGGCACGGCTCCCTGATCTCCTTCGTGGCCCGCAGCACGGAGCAGAAGGTGATGGACAGCTTACAGCTGCTCCATCCCGTGTTCTGCGAAAGCCTGCCCCTGTCCCTTGAGGAAGTATTTATCAGTGAAATGGAGGCCGCCGGTTATGACATCGACAAGATCTTATCCTAAGCAGCGCAGCGCCACCGGTACAGCCTTTCGCTGGCACTGGAGGAAGACCGGGCTGCTCCTGCTCCTGTACACGCTGCTGCTGCTGGTGGCGCTGCCCGGGTGCTTCTTCCTGAACCTGCTGTACAACATGAGCGCCTACCTCCAGTCCAACTATTACAGCGAGACGATTTTCGCGGTGAAGGAGGTCTACCTGGCCCAGGAGATGACGGAGTATCTGAACAGCATCATCACCTGGATGGTGATTCCCATTGCAGTGGTGTTCGCCTTCCTGATGGCCTACTCCAGCTTCTCCTACCTGCACTCCCGCAGGGCCACCGACCTGTACGCCGCCCTGCCCATCCGCAGGACGCCCATGCTGCTGGGGGGCATCCTCTCCAATCTGCTCCAGCTGTTCCTGCCGCTGGCGGCATCCATGGGCCTGGTGCAGGCCATCGGCCGGGGCTATGGCGACCTGGTGTATCCCTTCTCCGGCGTGATGATTTGGGAGGCCTTCGGGCTGCTGGTGCTGGGGCTGACCGCCGCTTACCTGCTGTTCCTGTTTATGATTGTCATCAGCGGCACCCTGCTGGATACGATGTTCTCCTTCGTTGTGCTGTCGGTCAGCTGGCCGCTGCTGTGGCTCATTACCAACACCATCTGCGAGCAGGTGCTGCCCGGCTACGTCAGCGAGCTGAACGAGAACCTGTGCTTCGCGTTGGTGCCCATAGTGGGGACCATGCTGCCCTTCTTTGCCTTTGACAGCAGCTACTGCTTCCCGAACGGCGTCACCAACACCACCGCCCCCGCGGTGGACACTGCGGCCCTGCCCTACACCCCCAGCCTGGGCTGGCTCGTGTGGTGGCTGCTGTTCGTGGTGGTCCTGCTGGTGGTCCTGGTGGCGGTTTTCCGGATCCGGAAAAGTGAATGTGCCGAGAGCACCCACACCTTCTTTCTCCCCAGAGGATTCTTCCGCATGATCTGTTCCGCGGTGGCCGGGCTGGCCCTGGCCTATCTGTGCAGCGCCATCCTGCCCAGCAACCTGGTGTTTGCCGTGGCAGGGCTGCTGGGGACCTTCCTGGCCCACCTGTTCGCCCAGGCCATCTGGGGCAGAGGGCTGCGGGGGTTTGCAAGGACCCTGCCCTCCTACCTGCTGCTGCTGGTCATCATGGGGACGGCCGGCTGGATGGTCGTGAACGACGTTCCGGGCTATGTCACCTATCTGCCCGATGCGGACGAGGTGGAGTCGGTGTCGATCAGCGGAGACGCGCTGTCGGACGGCCACAACACGCTGGACTACTATCTGAGCGTCTGGGACAGCGGCATGACGGCGGTTCTGACGAACGGGGAGAACGAATCCTACAGCTACCTTACCCCGGAGCTTCAGTCTGAGGAGAGCATCGCCGCAGTGCTGGCGGCCCACAGCGCTGTCCTGGAGCAGCTGAGCGGGCCGTATCTGCCCTTTTCCGAGGAGGAGGACGAGGACGACGCATATCTGATGATTGCTTACACGCTGAAGGACGGTTCCACCGTGGAGCGGAACTATTGGAATGTCTCCGTATCGGATACGCTGCGGGAGCGGACGGGCGTCGTGCTGGCGCTGGAGGACTATCAGCAGACCTCCATGCTGAACGAGTACGAGGCCGGTGACATCTTCAGCATAGACTATTGCAGGTATGCCGTCTCCGTTGACTGGGAAGAGGACGCGCCCGCGTCTGACGATTTGGATGAGTCCTATAGCTACGATGTGGAGCTGACCGAAGAGCAGAAGGAGCTTCTGTGGAGCACCTTCCTGGAGGAGCTGTACAGCGAGGACTTCAGCTACGACATCACGGAGGAGGATAACGACCCGGACGAAGACGGCTACGATGAGGACTGCTACATCAACATGGACGCCATCCAGCGGGAGCGCTTCTCTCCGGAGCTGCTCGCCCTCCTGGAGCAGGACCTGGGCGAGGATGCGGATCTGGTGACCGCCATCGACAGCAGGACCTATTGGGTACCCGCCTGCTGCCAGAAAACCCGCCAGCTGATGCGGGAGTACGCCACCGGCGTTGCCGCAGAGGAAGAAACCAACTGATGCGCCCCCCACACCTTGGCCGCAGGGCTGAGGTGTGGGGTTCTTTTTTCTTCTCAGGGGAGGACGATTCCTTGCGCAGCGTCCGATTTTGGGGTATCCTATAGGGGAAACGATTTCACAGCAGGAGGCTATACCATGAACATCGGAATTGTAACAGGGGCGTCCAGCGGCCTGGGGCGGGAGTTCGTCCGCCAGCTCAGCCGTCAGGAGACGCTGGATGAGATTTGGGTCATCGCCCGCCGGGAGGAGCGGCTGCACGCGCTGGAGGCGCAGGTGGAGACGCCGCTGCGCCGAATCCCGCTGGATTTGACGAAGCAGGCGTCCTTCCGGACGCTGGATGGGCTGCTGAAGGAGACGCAGCCGAATGTGCGCATCCTCATCAACGCGGCGGGCTTCGGGAAGATAGGCGCCTGGAAGGACCTCACCCTGGAGGACTGCGACGGCATGATCGACCTGAACTGTCGGGCCGCCGTGGACATGACCCAGCTCGTCCTGCCCTATATGGGCAAAGGGGGCCGCGTGCTGGAGATCTGCTCCACCGCCGGATTCCAGCCCCTCCCCTATCTGGGGGTGTACGCCGCCTCCAAGTCGTTCCTCTACCGCTACAGCCGCGCCCTGCGGGTGGAGCTGCTGGGCAGCGGCGTCAGCGTGACGGCGGTGTGCCCCTACTGGGTAAAGGATACGGAGTTCATCTCCAAGGCGAAAAAGACCCGGAACAGCTCCTATGTCCGGCATTTTCCCCTGGCTTCCAGCGAGGAGGCGGTGGTGCGGCACGCTCTGGCGGATGCGAAGCTGCGTCTGGCGGTGTCCACGCCGGGACTGGTCTGCACCGTTCACCGTGTCGCGGCAAAGTTTGTGCCCAGCGAGCTGATGATGGGGGCCTGGGCGCTGGTCAGGAGGATATAAAAACACGGCCGGCAGCCTGAGCTGCCGGCCGTGTTTGATTGACGGATGGGATAGCTGTCAGTTCCCGCCCTTGCGGCTGATTTCGTTCAGGTCGTAGGGCGTGGTCTGGTAAACGTAGTAGTTCAGCCAGTTGGTGTAGAGCAGCGGGCCGTAACTGCGCAAGTTAACGATGGGGGGCCGGGGGGGTTCGTCATTGGGGAAGTAGTTGGCGGGCACCTGGATATCC
>JAJPXL010000097.1 GCA_021205455.1 Clostridiales bacterium | reverse complement strand
AGAATTGCGGGAGCAATCGTTGACCTGGCATACGCTGCGGAGGAGAATCCGAAAACTGCCGTGGAAGTCCTGCTCGGTCACGGTGTGTGCCATGTAATCATAGAGACCACTGCCAATCTGGATAAGGATGACATCGCCAGGGCAGTGTACCGGATTGCCGGAGATGTTATGCTCGACCTTCGCACCGTGCCGCAGGACAGGCATCTGGCACAAAACCAGTCTGCTGGTATTCGCTGTGGTGATAACGGCATTTTCAGGGGAATGCCGCTGACAGAGGAGCAGAAAGAGCTCTCACACATTGCCCACAGCATCTATGAAAAGTACACTTCCGATGGGAAGTACATTCTGGATGGTGTGAGGCTGATTATTTGCCAGAGTAATGCCATTACTGAGAAGCTGAAGCAGGCTTATCCTGGTGCAGAGGTCAACCCCCTGGGTGACTGGACTGGCGGCACGGATGTGGACGCCGGCGCCACCAACCGTAAGCTCGGTTCAGATATGGCGGACTCCGTCACCGGCGGTGGTCTGCACGGCAAGGACCTGTCCAAAGCCGATGTAAGTGTAAATATACACGCTTTCCTAAAGGCACAGAGATTGTCGAAACCAGTCGAATTGTGTTGCGCCATCGGCGATGACACTGTGGACAATCTGCCCTACTCCGAAATCGTGGAGGAAGCAAGGCAGTACATCCAGTCGGTAGGCGGCTTTGAGAAATTTGCGGAATGGGGGTTGTTCTGATATGGCAAAAACTACAACTGAAATGCAGCTGGTGTCAGTAGATAAGCTGGTGCCATATGTGAATAACGCTCGGACGCATTCGCCGGAGCAGATAAACAAGCTCCGCTCCTCCCTGCGGGAATTCGGCTTTATCAATCCCGTCATTATCGACCGGGACTACGATGTGATTGCCGGACACGGCAGAATCCTTGCGGCAAAGGAAGAAGGCATCAATGAGGTGCCGTGTGTCTTTGCAGACCATCTGACCGAAGCTCAGAAGAAAGCGTATATCATCGCCGACAACCGCATGGCGATGGATGCAGGCTGGGACGAGGAGCTTCTGAGGGTGGAGATTGAAGCCCTGCAAGGCGAGGACTTCGATGTCTCCCTGACCGGCTTTGACGATAAGGAAATCGCCGCGCTCTTCGATGACGGCAGCGAGGTCAAAGAGGATGATTTTGATGTCGATGCGGAACTGGAGAAACCCGCATTCTCAAAGCCGGGCGACATCTGGACGCTGGGCAGGCACAGGCTTGTCTGCGGCGATTCGACAAATCCCGACACCTTTGCCGCTCTGATGGGCGGCGTCAAAGCAAACCTTGTGATTACAGACCCGCCGTACAACGTCAACTACGAGGGTACGGCAGGGAAAATTAAAAACGACAACATGGCGGACGCGGCCTTCTATGAATTTCTGCTCTCGGCATTCAAAAATACCGAAGCGGTCATGGCGGAGGATGCGTCCATCTATGTTTTCCATGCCGACACCGAGGGGCTGAATTTCAGGAGAGCCTTTGCGGATGCCGGCTTTTATTTATCCGGCTGCTGTATCTGGAAGAAGGAGTCCCTGGTGCTGGGACGCTCCCCGTACCAGTGGCAGCATGAGCCGGTGCTGTACGGCTGGAAGAAAAAAGGCAAGCACCAGTGGTACACGGGCAGAAAGGAAACTACCATATGGGAGTTCGACAAGCCGAAGAAGAACGGCGACCACCCCACGATGAAGCCAATCCCCCTGCTTGCCTATCCCATCGCCAATTCCTCCATGAGCAATTCCGTGGTGCTGGATCCCTTCGGAGGTTCCGGCTCTACGCTCATTGCCTGTGAGCAGACCGACCGCATCTGTTACACCATCGAGCTGGACGAGAAGTTCTGCGATGTTATCGTAAACCGCTATGTGGAGCAGGTCGGTTCGGCGGACGGTGTATCTGTGGAGCGGGATGGACAGTCGTTACAATATGCGGAGGTGGCTGCAGATGGATAAACTGACGCTGGGCAGCCTCTTTGATGGGAGCGGCGGCTTTCCGCTGGGCGGTCTCTTGGCAGGGATAACACCCGTGTGGTCATCGGAGATCGAGCCATTCCCTGTCCGGGTGACCACGAAGAGGATGCCCTTTATCAGACATTACGGTGATGTGTCCTCTATGGACGGCGGGAAAATCGAGCCTGTGGACATCATCACCTTCGGCAGCCCGTGCCAGGATATGTCCATCGCGGGAAAGCGCAGCGGCCTGGACGGGGCGCGGTCCAGTCTATTTTATGAGGCTGTGCGAATCATAAAAGAAATGAGGTGTGCGACTGATGGAAAATATCCAAGATACGCAGTCTGGGAGAATGTGCCGGGAGCCTTCTCCTCAAACGGCGGCGAGGACTTCAAAGCCGTCCTCGAAGCGCTCCTCTCAGTCAAAAGCGAAGCTGTATCTGTTCCTCGACCTGAGAGGTGGCCCTCTGCCGGAGAAATCCTGGGCGACGGATTCTCCCTCGCCTGGAGAACCCTCGATGCGCAATATTGGGGCGTTCCCCAGAGAAGAAAACGCATCTACCTTGTCGCTGATTTTGCAGGCAGGAGTGCCGGAAAAATATTATTTGAGTCCGAAGGCGTGTCAGGGTATTCTGCGGAGGGCTTCCGTGCGTAGCAAAGAGCTGCCGGAGGTGCTGCGGCTGGCACTGGAGAATCAAGCAGCGATGGCGTCTTAGCCTTCCATATCAACCAGCGGGAAGAAACTATCGACCTGCACGGTGTGTCCGGCGCGCTGATGGCAACCCGCAATATGCAGATGCAGACCTTCATCGCGTCTCCCGTCTCCTGCCTGAATGACCAGGGCGGCGAGCGGATGGATGTGACTGAGGACGTGGCATCAACGCTGCGCGCTGAGACACACGGACACGCGCCATGTGTGGTGGAATCCGCTGGTTTCTGCACGGAACATTCGGCGAACAGCCGCTCGATTGGATATAAAGAGGAGAAATCCCCCACGCTCAGAACTGGTGTTGTTCCAGCGGCACCCGCTTTGGAGAACTATCCGGCTGACAGCAGAATCCGAATTGAGGAAAGCGGCAGGGTACAGACGCTCAGCAACCGAATGGGAACTGGCGGCAATAACACACCTATGGTGCTTGAACCAATCACTATGAAGATTCGCTGCGGCTGCGAGGGCGGGGGCAAGGGCGTTCTGCTGCAGCGAGACAAGTCGGCTACCATTGCCTGTAACAATGACCAGACGCTATTTGAGCCGAAAGGCTACGGAATTGGCTCGTTCCACTCAGAAGGTATGCTCTCAGATAACCCTCATGCAGGATTTTATGAAGCCGACACCAGCAGAACGCTGGATTGCTCTGGTGGAGCGCCGACCTGCAACCAGGGCGGTCTCGCTGTAGTAGAACCAACCATCTATTCCATGACCACCGGCTCATTCATGCAGACTGCGGAGGATCAGGCTCCCACGCTTATGGCAAGGGACTACAAAGACCCCGCCGCCGTAGCCTACGGCATTGGCAGGGACGCTTTCAACCAGGGGCAGAACGCAAAATTCTCCCCTTCCATCGAGGAGGAACTGCAGCCGACACTGGTGGCAAAAGGTCCGGGCGCAGTCCAGAGCGGATATACCGTCCGCAGACTCACTCCCATCGAGTGTGCAAGGCTTCAGGGCTTTCCCGACTGGTGGTGCGCAGACCTCGGTACGGAGAAACCGACAGATGAGGAACTGTACTTCTGGTATAAGGTGTTCGAGACGCATCGGCTGGTCACCAATCCGAAGGTCAAGCCAAAGACCTCCAAACAGATAGCGAAGTGGCTGCAAGACCCGCACTCCGATTCTGCGGAATACAGGATGTGGGGCAACGGCGTGGCGCTCCCGTGCGTAGCGTTTGTACTCTGCGGCATTGTGTATTACTCACAGTTTCCTGATGAATAATTTGGTACATTTTTCCGCCTGAAATCGTTGACTTTGTGCCTTTTTAGAGTGATATATGTACTACCAAAAACAAGGAGGCAGTCACAATGGAAGTAAGGTACAACGTAACGGGTGCAAGGCGCAAGGAGCTGGCGCAGACCATTTCCAAAATCACAGGTGCAAAGGCAGAGTACTGCGGCACACCGACTTTTGCCTATGAAATCGACTTCTTCACCCTGACCAGAGAAGGAACGCTGGTCTTCTCCGACCGCAGCGATACAGAAATCGTGGAAGAGGTTCTGGAGGGCATTGACCAGGCTGGCTTTGAATTCGAGGCGCCTGCCGCCGACCCGACCGCAGAAGAAGCAGCCGGGGAAGTATCCAACGATGCCCCCAAAAGCGAACACGGCGCAAACGTGGGGCTTACGGTGGCAATTCCGCTGGACAAGGTTTCGGTGGGCAACCTCACCAGGCTCCTGGACGCCAAGGGAAGCCTTATCAGGAAGGCACTGGGAATTGATGCCACTCCGATTGAAATCGGAGAGGATGCAGTTTCCTTCCCCTGGTTCTCCGAATTGCCGGATGCGGATACCGCAAAGGCATACACCCACTTTATTACAGCACTCTGCCAGATGAGCAAGGAGCAGAAACGCGTAACGGCAACAGAAAAGGCTGTGGAAAACGAGAAGTACGCATTCCGGTGCTTCCTGCTGCGGCTTGGGTTCATCGGTGCGGAATACAAGACCGAGCGTAAAATCCTGCTGAAGAACCTGACAGGGTCGGCAGCGTTCAAGAACGGGGGCTGCTGACCATGCGATTTCCGAGCAGAGAGATTGTGGAGCGGGTCCGGAAAGAGTATCCTGCTGGAGCACGAGTAGTGCTTGTGCGAATGGACGATGTGCAGGCTCCTCCTATTGGGACAAAGGGAACTGTGATCGGTGTGGACGATACTGCCAGTTATGGATAGCTGAATATTATGGAAAGGATTATCAATAAATGCTCAAAATCACGAGCCTTTTCGCAATAATATTTTCCATAAAATCAACATTCACAGAGCTTCTTCAGAAATGCCATAAGATCATTGTCATCATTCCATGAAGATTTGGGAACATTGGAATCCTCAATGGCAGCAGAATAAGCAGCATCAAGAGCCTCACGTTTGCTTTTTCCATCAGCTTTAGCATACACCTCTGTTGTTTTAAGGAACCTCTGAACAATTACCGTTTCACAGCTCTACAAATCAATTCACAGGGGGAA
>JAJPXL010000049.1 GCA_021205455.1 Clostridiales bacterium | reverse complement strand
TCGCAGCAATCGACCACGCGGCGGAGAGCAAAATGCCCTCCGCTTTTTCTTTGCCCCAAAATGATATTGACCAGGTGTTTCGGTTGGGTGGAAGCGACGACGCAAGCCGCATGAGAGTCGCCGCACAGTTTATGATGGGGAAACCCACGGAGGAGATCGCGGCGTTTCTCCAGCAGGAATATCGCGGCGGCATGGGCCTGAATACGGACAGCGGAAAGATGTCCGCATGGTTTGATGAACAGGGCGTATGGCTTGCCCGCGGCGACCATGCGCGCGATGCTGCGCCGGGGATGTTCATTCCCTGGATGAATGCTGCTGAACGTATCGGGGAGCTGATGGATGCCGGGCAGTTTGCCACCAACGTAGAGCTGACAGAAACGCAAAATCATTACCGTTCTGCCTTGGCACAATCCATCTGGTATCTGCGGCATGACTTTTCTGAGATGACGGAAGGTGTACCGCTGCTTTCTTCCCTGGATGAGTACCGGGGCGGCGGCTATCCGGACGAGACGGCACGGCTTGCAAAGGCACTCTCTGACCCGCAGGCGCTCGTCTCTGTCACAAAGGATATGGAATTTTTCGCTGAAGTTTATGCCCAGCAGCGCGGCGTACTCCGTTTCCACTATCACGATGTCCCGATGCTGGTGGAGGGACTGCACAATCTGGAAACGCCATGGAGGGAATACAGCACTGATATGTTTGCGGTGCCGAAAACCGAGCAGTTTATTACAGAGGATGAGGTTGACGAGGCGCTCACTCATGGCAGCTCTGTGTCCGGCGGCAAAGGAAGAATTTACAGATACTTCTCTGACGAACACAGCACCAAAGAACGAGCAGACTTTCTCCGTGAGGAATATGGTATCGGCGGTCACAGCGGCGCGCTTTCTAATAAGTCGCACAGCTTTGAAGATCACGACGGGAAAGGTATCCGGCTGAGTAAGGCGGACTGCGCGGAGGTCACACTGTCCTGGAATGCCGTCGTCAGAAGGATTGATACGATGGTGAAGTCTGACCGCTATCTGACAGAAAAAGAGCTGGCGCAGCTGGAACAGGAACACTCTGGGCCGGTGCAGACGGCTCCTGCAGAACCGGAACCGGCGGTGCAGGAGGCGGCAAGCCCGGTTGAAGAAGCTGCGTCTCCCACGGTTGGCGACCTTTATGCGCATTATCTGCCCATCGTGCGGGATGCTGTCCTTGCTGACACAGCCTATCAGAACGCCTGCCGGAACTCTGACCGGGAAAATGCCATGACAGAGGGCAATGCCGCCATCAATCGGGCAGTCATTTCTCTGTATGACACACAGCTTTACGGCCTTTTCTATGATAATACAGCTTTCCACAATCGTCTGACACAAGAGGTGCTGGAAGAAACCTATGCCCAGCTCTCTCCTCATGAGGAAGAACGGACAGAGCCGGAACCGGAAGATGATGATTTTTCGGACATTGATCCTGAATGGGTACGGGCGCGGCTGGCCGAACACGGTATCGTGAACGGTGAAGTGGTTGACCCGGAAAAACTGGCGCAAAGCCCCTTTATTCAGATGGTGGAGGCTGATGTGGCTCGCATCGCTGCGGAGGAGGATGCGGCAGAAGCAGCACAGGATGAGCCTGCTGGCGCGGAAGAACCGGCTGCGGAGGCCGGAAGTGATACCCTTGCCCCGGAAGACCGTTTTCATGTAGTGGATGTGGACTGGTATCCGGGCAGACCGGCTTATTCCATATGGGACGATCAGACCGGTGACTACTATGTGGATCGCGACGGCGTGACCATCGACTTCGTAAGCCGCTGGGATGCGGAGGAATACCGGGATGATCTGGTCGATACGCTCCAGCAGGAGGCGGAACCTTCCCTTGCAGAGCAGGCTGAACAGTTTGACGCTGAACGGGATGCCTACCGGGAACAGGTGCTGTCCGGCTTGACCCCAGACCAACAGCGCATCGTGACTGCAATGGAGACTGCCGGTTTCCCGTTCCGTCCTACTGAAACCAATCCCATCTATTTTGGAGATTTGGACGATTTCCCCATCGCCTTTAACAGCTGGGAGGCAGCATACGACTTCATCAATAGCGCCGAGCTGAAAGACTTCCCCGGTCTGCGGGAACAGGTGCAGGCTGTGCTTCACCCGGAACCGGATTTCCCTTACCATGCAGGTGATACCGTCTATCTGGAGGATGGCAAGCCCTTCGTGATTGAGAGCATTGGGACATTTGATGTTCAGCTCCGTGACTCGGAGCTGCGCTACCCCGTGTTCCGTGCAGAAAGCCGTGAGAATTTCCTGCGGTTGATGGAGCGTTATCCGCAACACCCGCAGGAAGAACCGGCTTCTGAACAACCTGCGATGACCGAAGAAACCGTGGGATTCTACCCCGGTGAGAGGAATGGTCTGCCTTTCGATGTGGAGATCAGGACGATGCACTTCGATGAGCCGGAACGGGAAGCCCCGACGCCGGAAGTATCCGCTGTAACCCCGGAAACGCCGGAGGCGGCTGTTTTTGAGGATGTTTACGGTACAGAACCTGGGCAAATGCCGGGGGATGTGCCATCCTCTGATAGTCAGACGGATATTTTATTGTCCACCCCGGAATCAGCACCCGAAAGCGTTACAGAGCCGTCCATTCCTGCCGCCAACTTCCGTATCACAGACGATCACCTGGGGGAAGGCGGGCCGAAACAGAAATATGCCTACAACGTGGCTGCAATCCGCACCTTGCAGACACTGGAGGCCGAACACCGAAACGCCACACTGGAAGAACAGCAGATTTTGTCGAAATACGTCGGCTGGGGCAGCCTTGCAGATGCTTTTGACAGCACGAAGGATTCCTGGGCGAATGAATACCGGGAACTGAAAGGCTTACTCACCGAGGAGGAATATGCTGCGGCGCGCGCGTCCACTCTGAACGCCCATTACACCAGCCCCGCGGTCATTCGTGCGATTTATGAGGCTATCGGTCAGATGGGCTTTACCTCCGGCAATATCTTAGAGCCGTCCATGGGTGTGGGCAACTTTTTCGGACTCCTGCCTGACAGCATGGCGGGCAGCAAGCTCTACGGCGTGGAGCTGGATTCCATCACCGGGCGCATCGCGCAGAAGCTCTATCCCAACGCAGATATTAAAGTCGCCGGTTTTGAGAGTACCGACCGGCGCGATTTTTATGACCTGGCTGTGGGCAACGTCCCCTTTGGCGATTATAAAGTCAATGACAAGCCCTACAATAAGCTGGGTTTCAGTATCCACAACTATTTCTTTGCGAAAGCCTTAGACCAGGTGCGTCCCGGCGGCGTGGTGGCCTTTGTTACCAGTCGGTACACGATGGACGCAAAGTCCCCGGAAGTGCGCAAATATCTGGCACAGCGGGCGGAACTGCTGGGTGCTATTCGGCTCCCGAACAACGCCTTTCGTGCCAACGCTGGTACAGATGTGGTGTCGGATATTATCTTCCTGCAAAAGCGGGAGCATCCCATTGACATTGAACCAGAGTGGGTACACCTGGGGCAAACGCCGGATGGCCTGACCTTAAACAGCTATTTCATCGACCACCCGGAAATGGTGCTGGGCGAACTGACTACGGAAAGTACCCAATATGGCCGGGAGGAATGTACCGTTATTCCCATCCCCGGCGCTGACCTGTCGGAACAGCTGCATGAAGCTGTGACCCATATTCAGGGCAGCTATCAGGCAATCGCGCTGGAAGCGGAGGAAGTGGACGTTGCAGACGGCCCGCAGCCTATCCCTGCCGACCCCAATGTGAAGAACTTCTCTTATACCATCGTGGACGGCGATGTTTACTTCCGGGAAAACTCGGTCATGAAGCCTGTCGAGCTGAATGACACCGCAAAAGGCCGGGTGAAGGGTCTGGTGGAGCTTCGCCAGATCGTAAACGACCTGATCGCGTATCAGCTGGAGGACTATCCAGAGACTGATATTGCTGCAAAACAGCAGGAATTGAACACAGCCTATGACAGCTTCACCGAAAGATACGGACTTATCAACTCCCGCGGCAACTCCCTGGCGTTCAGCGAAGATTCGTCCTACTATCTGCTCTGTTCTCTGGAGAATATTGACGAGGACGGGCAGCTCATTGGCAAGGCGGATATGTTCACGAAGCGCACCATTCGCCCGGAGCGAAAAGTGACCAGCGTGGACACGCCCAGCGAGGCACTGGCGATTTCCATCGGGGAAAAAGGTGCGGTGGATTTGCCTTTTATGGCAGAGCTGCTTGGCACCCCCGGTGAATATGATGCCATTGTAAGCGGCCTTCAGGGTGTGATTTTCAAAGACCCCATGGGGCCGGATGCACCGGAAGAAGGCTGGCAGACTGCGGATGAATATCTCTCCGGCAACGTGCGGGATAAGCTCCGTATTGCGACCATGGCCGCAGATCGCG
The DNA here is from genome assembly GCA_021205455.1 of Clostridiales bacterium. Classification (GTDB taxonomy): domain Bacteria; phylum Bacillota; class Clostridia; order Oscillospirales; family Oscillospiraceae; genus Onthomonas. The sequence continues at coordinate 780 of JAJPXL010000049.1, read as the reverse complement.
ATCCGACCTTTGCGGTCAACGTGGAGGCGCTGACCAAAGCACAGCCCAAAGATTTGGATGCTTCGGAGATTGACGTGCGCCTGGGCGCGACGTGGATTGACCCGAAGTATTTCCAGCAGTTCATGCACGAAACCTTCCAGACACCCTTCTATATGCGCCGCACGATTGAGGTGAAATACTCCACCCACACGGCAGAATGGCGGATCACCGGCAAGACCCAGCCCCGCTATGACGACGTGGCGGCAAATATGACATTTGGCACGAGCCGCGCCAATGCCTACCGGATACTGGAGGACACCTTAAATCTGAAGGATGTCCGTATCTATGATACCGTGGAGGATGCAGATGGAAAACAAAAGCGTGTGCTGAATAAGAAGGAAACCACCCTCGCCCAGCAGAAACAGCAGGCGATCAAGGACGCCTTTCAGGATTGGGTCTGGAAAGACCCGAAACGCCGGGAGGCGCTCTGCCAGAAGTACAACGAGCTGTTTAACAGCACCCGTCCCCGTGAATTCGACGGTTCCCACATTCATTTCGTGGGGATGAACCCTGAGATCATGTTACGGGAACACCAGCGGAACGCTATTGCTCATGTTCTCTATGGAGGAAATACTTTACTGGCGCACGAAGTGGGGGCAGGCAAGACGTTCGAGATGGCTGCTGCGGCCATGGAGAGCAAGCGCCTGGGGCTGTGTCAGAAATCCATGTTCGTGGTTCCCAACCACCTGACGCTGCAATGGGCGAATGAGTTTTTGCGGCTCTATCCCAGCGCAAAGCTGC
>JAJPXL010000032.1 GCA_021205455.1 Clostridiales bacterium | reverse complement strand
AGATAACGGGGAGCATGATTTCATCCAGGATGCGGCAGCGGGCGTCATAGGTCTTGTCCAGGGCCTCCTCGATGATTTCCATGGTCAGGCCGTCGTTCTTCAGGTCCATCTGGATGGCGGTGATGCCCTTCTTGGTGCCGGCCACCTTGAAGTCCATCTCGCCATGGAAGTCCTCCACGCCCTGGATGTCAATAAAGGTCTGGAAGCCGCCGTCGTCGTCCTGAATCAGGCCGCAGGAGATACCGGCTACCGGAGCGGAGATGGGCACGCCTGCGTCCATCAGGGCCAGGGTGGAGCCGCAGATGGAGCCCTGGGAGGTGGAGCCGTTGGAGCTGAGGGTCTCGCTCACCACGCGGATAGCGTAGGGGAAGTCGCTCTCAGAGGGCAGGACGGGCACCAGCGCCCGTTCCGCCAAAGCGCCGTGGCCCTGCTCCCGGCGGCCGACGCTCTTGACGCTCTTGGCCTCGCCGGTGGAGTAGCCGGGGAAGTTGTAGTGATGCATATACCGCTTGGACTCCTCTTCCCAGATGGAGTCGATTTTCTGGCTCATGGAGAGGGTGTTCAGGGTGCAGACGCTGAGCACCTGGGTCTGGCCTCGGGTGAACAGGGCGGAGCCGTGTACCTTGGGCAGGACGCCCACCTCGGCGGCCAGGGGCCGAATCTCGTTGGAGGCGCGGCCGTCTACCCGATGGCCCTCCAGCAGCCACTTCTTGACGATTTTCTTCTGGAACTTGTAGGTGATTTCCTCCAGGTACTGGTCCATGTTGGGGTAGTCGGCCAGGAAGTCAGTATGCCACTGGTCGATGAGCTTGTTCCAGTCGGCCTCCCGCTGGTTCTTGTCGTCGGTGTCCATGGCGGCGCAGGCGGCGTCCCAGGAGGAGTCCACGATTTTGTCGAACAGCTCCTGGTCGAAGTCGGCGTGAGGATAGTCGAACTTGGGCTTGCCGATCTCCGCCACCATCTGGTTGATGAGGGCGATTTGCTTCTGAATCTCGTCAAAGGCCATCTTGATGCCTTTGAGCATGGTGGCATTGTCCACCTGGTTGGCCCCGGCCTCGATCATGACCACCTTCTTGCCGGTGGCCACCACGGTGGTGGCCATGTCGCTCTTGTGGCGCTGCTCCTGGTCGGGGTTCAGGACGATTTCGCCGTCCACCAGGCCCACGCTGATGCAGCCCACAGGGCCGTTCCAGGGAATGTCGGAGATGGCCAGGGCGGCGGAGGTGCCGATGGTGGCGGCCACCTCGGGGGAGCAGTCATAGTCCACGGAGAGGACGGTGCAGATGATGGCCACATCGTTGCGGAAGTCGCCGGGGAACAGAGGGCGGATGGGTCGGTCGATGCAGCGGGAGGCCAGCACGGCGTTCAGGCCGGGGCGGCCCTCACGGCGCAGGAAGGAGCCGGGGATGCGGCCCACGGCGTACAGCTTCTCCTCAAAGTCCACGCTCAGGGGGAAGAAGTCGATGCCGTCCCGGGGACGGGGGGAGGCGGTGGCGGTGCAGAGCACGGTGGTCTCGCCGTACTTGACCACCACGGCGGCGTTGGCCAGCTCGGCCACCTTGCCCACCTCCAGGGTCAGGGGCTTGCCGCACAGATCCATCTTGTACTCCCGGTAGTTGGGGAAGGTGCGGTGAGTGATTACGGTTGAATAAGACATGGTTGTCCTCCTTTGTATTGGGCGGACAGGGCCGGTCTCTTTAGCACTTGAAGCGGACGCGGAACGGCGTTCCGCAGCTGGTTCAAATACTAAAAAGAGGATTCGCCTGCCCGTCGGGGTGTAATGGGAAAGCAGAACAGGGCGGCGGAGGAGTCCACCGCCCTGTCAGAGACGAATTGGGTCCGCAGGGCGAGCCGCCCTGCCGCGCCAGCGGGGGAGGGATTACTTCCGGATGCCCAGCTTGGCGATGATGGCACGATACCGCTCCACGTCCACCTTGATGAGGTAGTCCAGCAGCTTGCGGCGCTTGCCGACCATCTTCAGCAGGCCGCGGCGGGAGTGGTTGTCATGGGGGTTTTCCTTCAGGTGCTCAGTGAGCTGCTTGATGCGGGCGGTGAGAATGGCGATCTGCACCTCGGGGGAGCCGGTGTCGTTCTCGTGGGTCTTGTACTCTTCGATGATTGCGGTCTTTTCGTCCTTACGGATCATGGTAGGTTCCACCTTTCTGAAATTCGTCCCGACCGGCTAAGCGAGGGCTGGTGGCTGCGGCGGTGCGCCGCGAAATGCCCTTCACTGAGCTGTGGGAGTGTGTTTGGTTCCCGCCCATGGGTCAGGCGGGCGCTTGAAACTCAAGCGTAATCAGCATACCACAGTTTTGCCCGATTGTAAAGCAAAATATTTCCTATGGGGCGAAAATTTGTACGGAGCAGGCGGTTTGGGGGGAATGCCACCCCGGCGGAGGGGGGTGGAAAGCGGAGTTCTCCTTAGTTATGGTTCTTGGAAGGAACTACCGTGTTTGCCCGCCCGGAGGGCAAAGCCGTATTTCCTTCAAAGAACCATATCTAAGGAACCTCACCCCTCCGCCTCCTTCGGAGGCACCTCCGCCGTCAAGCGGCATTTCCGCTGCGCTCCCTACCCTTTCAGGGGCGGCTTGAGGCACGTTGAAATGATTACCGCCGGGAGGGCAAACACGGCACCTCCTTCCAAGAACCTTGACTAAGGAGTCAACGGCTGGTAGACAGCAACGTATTTTATGATTCCCTCACCCCCACAGCGGCGCGGGATACACCCCCTCCGCCGTCTTGTCCGCCAGGGCCTGCACCACGGTGGGCCGGTCGGCCTGGTAGGTGACGCCGTACCACTTGTCCCGGCTCTCCAGCATTTTCACATCGGCCTTGCCCTCCTCCAGCAGGCGGGTTACCACCGACGGGAGGAAGTATTCCCCCTTCAGGGGGTTCTGCGCCAGAGTCGTATCCAGGAAGGCGGGGAACCCGGCGGCGGTCTCGGTGAGGAAGCTGGGCTGGAAGCACCACAGGTTCATGGACACCAGCGTGTCCGGCGGCAGGGTCAGCCAGGAGGCTCCTCCGTCCAGGGTGGAGCGGATGACGCCGTCCTGCACCTCGATGCGGGTGTGCTCCGTCACGCTTTGCAGCATCCCCGCCCCGTCGGTGACGCAGATGCCACGGGCCACGCTGCCGTGCTCCGTCACCGTGTTGGCCAGATGGTAGCCCACCATGGCGTAGTGATAACGGCCCGGCTCGTCCGCCGTGGAGGACAGAAATTGATAGGCCTCCCGGAAGGCTTCTGGGCCGTAGTAATCGTCGGCGTTGATGACGGCGAAGGGGGCGTCCACCGCGGTTCGGGCGGCGTAAATGGCGTGGGCGGTGCCGAAGGGCTTCACCCGCCCTTCCGGCACGGCGTAGCCCTCCGGCAAGTCGTCCAGCCGCTGAAAGGCATAGCGCACCTCCATATAGCGGGATACCCGAAGACCCACCGTCTCCCGGAAGGCGTCCTCAATCTCGTGCTTGATGATGAACACCACGGTGTCAAAGCCGCCCCGATGGGCGTCGTAGATGGAGTAGTCAATGATGAACTCTCCCCCCGGCCCCACCGGGTCCATCTGCTTCAAGCCGCCGTAGCGGCTGCCCATGCCGGCGGCCAGCACCACCAGGATCGGTTTTTTCATGGGAATCTCTCCTTCTGTTTCCATTGCCTTCTCCGGCGAAAACCGGTATAATAAGAGCTGATAATGCTACTATACCACACCGATGGATGGCGCGCAAGCGGGAAAACGCCGCCGCCCCCGCCCGGAGAATGGAGTATCGACCATGATGAAAACAGAGCGAATCTTTGAAGCCGACGTATCCTGTCAGGAATTTACCGCCGCAGTCCTGTCCTGCTCCCCCAGGAAGAAGGGGGGCTATGAAGTGGCGCTGGACAGAACCGCCTTCTTCCCGGAGGGAGGCGGGCAGCCGGGGGACCGGGGGACCCTGGGCGGCGTGACCGTCACCGACACCCATGAGCGGGAGGGAATTATCCTCCACTACACCGACCAGCCCCTGGAGGTGGGGGCCTCCGTCACCGGCACGCTGGACTGGGCCTTCCGCTTTGACAATATGCAGAACCACTCCGGGGAGCATCTCCTGACTGGGGTAATCCACAAAAAGACGGGCTGCAACAACGTGGGCTTCCATATGGGCACCGACACCATCACCGTGGACCTGGACGTGGAGATCACGCCGGAGGAGCTGACTGAGTACGAGGTGGAGGCCAACCGGGTGGTGTGGCAGGACATTCCCTGTCGGGCCTGGTACCCGGAACCGGCAGAGCTGGCGGCGCTGGAGTACCGCTCCAAGAAGGCGCTGGAGGGGCCGGTGCGCCTCGTCTCCTTCCCCGAGGCGGATCTGTGCGCCTGCTGCGGCACCCATGTGACCTCCTCTGGACAGGTGGGGCTCATCAAGCTCATCAGCGTTCAGAAGTTCCGGGGCGGCAGCCGCATTGAAATGCTGTCCGGCCGCCGGGCCCTGGCCTACATCCACGCCATCGAAGCCCAGAACCACGCCGTCTCCGTGGCCCTCTCCGCCAAGCCTATGGAGACCGCCCAGGCGGTGGAGCGGCTGAAGGAGGAGAACGCCCGCCTGACCTACCGCACTGTGGCGCTGGAGACGGAGGCCTTCGCCCGCATCGCGGCGGCCTGCGCCGGGGAGGGGAACGTGGTCCGCTTTGAGGACGGCCTGACCCCCGACGGGGTGCGGAAGCTGGCGGTGGCCATCATGGAGCAGTGCGAAGGGGTGGCCGCCGTGTTCTCCGGCGACGACGCCCACGGCTACAGGTACGCCTTGGGCCAGACCGGCGGCGACCTCCGCGCCCTGGTGAAGGAGCTGAACAAGGCCCTCTCCGGCCGGGGCGGGGGGAAGCCCTTCTTCGCCCAGGGCAGCGTGGCCACCCGGCGGGAGGAGATTGAAGCCTTCCTCGCCGCCCGGTTGGGGTGAGCGGCGGCGCTTCGCGCCCTGTCCAGGGCAGGGCATGACAAGGGAACCCCCTTTTTTCCTGACGCTCATCTGAGGAGAACGTTCAAAAAACATCGGGGCGCACAATGTGCGCCCCGATGAACTTGTTGTGCCCCGCAGGAGGAGCAGGGAGGCCCGCCCAGGGTTCCTCCGCCCGCGTCAGCCGGGGAGTTTGATGACGATTTTGTCCACCTCGTGGGTGCCGTCCAGCCCCAGACCGGGCATAT
>JAJPXL010000010.1 GCA_021205455.1 Clostridiales bacterium | reverse complement strand
ACTGCATTGCGTCAGCCGCCTCAAAGACGGTCTTGTTGATGGCCATGCAGTGCGCGGTCATGACCAGAGGATACTCATACAGAGCGCCGTCATCGCCATAGCAGGCGTCCAGAGCGGCGGAGTTGATCTCGGCGATGTCGGTGTCATCCAACAAGTCGGAGATGTCTACCATGTAGCCGCTGGCGCCCCAGTCGGCCACCAGACGCTCAGGGCCTTCCATGATCAGGTCGGGGCCTTCGCCGGCGGCGAGGGCGGTGTTGACCTTCTCATCGCCGTTGGTGTAGTCCAGGTACTCCACGGTGACGGAGATGCCGGTCTCGGCGGTAAAGCCTTCAATCAGCTCGTTGACGGTTGCCTCTTCGCCCCAGTTGCCGATGGGATAGGTCCACAGGGTGATGGAGTCGGCGGCCTCAACATCGCTGCCGGTTTCCTCCGCCTCGGCCTCAGAGCTGCCTTCAGCCTCGCCCTCTTCCTCGCCAGAGGTGGAAGCGCTGCCGTCAGCGGTGCTGCTGCTGTCGCCGGTGGAGCTGCTGCTGCCGCTGTCACTGCTGCTCCCGCCGCAGGCGGCGAGGGACAGGGCCATAGCCAGAGCAAGCACCAGAGAGAGAATCTTCTTCATGTTGTGTCCTCCTTTTTAAAAATGGTTATTTTTGGCACAGGCGTTTTCCTGCGCCGAGAGGAGCTGCTCGCCCCTCTGTTGTAACAAATTATACATAAATCCTCTGCCCCTGTCAAGTGGTATTTGAAAGAAATTTTCAGAATTTTGAAAATTTGAAAAAAATTTCAAACCGAGGCCGCATACGGCCTTCTTTTGCTTGACATTTCCCGCCCTGACGGGTAGACTGAAATGGAAAAACAGCCCCCCGACCGGTACCGTTCCGTCTCCGGTCGGGGCGGAGGAAAGGATGCGCGCGATGAAAAAGCATATTCTCTGCCTGGGCGACTCCAACACCCACGGCTACTGCGCCGACCCCACCGACTGCGCCGACGGCGGCATTCGATTCAATGAGGACGAGCGCTGGCCCTGTCGGCTCCAGGCCGCATTGGGGCCGGATTACCTGGTGACGGAGGAAGGGCTGTCCGGACGCACCACGGTGTTCCCCGACCCGCTCCACGAGAGCATGGATGCCCTGCCGGTGCTGTACGCCCTCCTCAAGAGCCATGAGGTCATCGACCTGCTCATCATCATGTTGGGCACCAACGACACCAAGGATCGGCTGGGCGTCAACGCCGCCTGCATTGGCCTGGGTATGGAGCGGCTGGTGCGCAAGGCCATGAGCGTGGACTGCTGGGGCAATCACGAGCCGAATATCCTCATCGTGGCCCCGCCCCCCATTGGGCGGCAGATGCGCGACCCCGCCATGGGGACCGGCTGCGCGGAGAAGTCCGAGGGGCTGGCCGCCGCCTTCGCCCAGACCGCTCAGCTGCTCGGCTGTCACTTTATGGACGCCGCCGGGTGCGAGTTCAATCAAATCGACTATATGCACCTGACGCGCCGGGGCCACGCTCAGCTGGCCGCCCGCCTGGCGGAGCTGGTGCCCGGCCTGATGCCGAAGGGCTGAGAAAGCTATGTCCCCAGGACTTTGGACAGTCCTGGGGACACGCTTTTTCCTCAAAGCCTGGACAGGGCGGCTTCGTCCGCCACCAGGATGAAATCCTTATGGAGCTGGAGGATGGAGGCCGGCACCTGAGGGGTGATGGGGCCGAAGAAGGCCCGCTTCACGATTTCCGCCTTGCCTGCGCCGGAGACCACCATCACCACCCGCTGGGCCTGCATAATGTCGCTGATGCCCATGGTGTAGGCAAAGCGGGGCACGTCCGATTCCTGCGCAAAGAAGCGCTTGTTGGCCTGGATGGTGGCGTCGGTCAGGGCCACCTTGTGGGTGCTCTTGGGGAAGTGGTCGTCCGGCTCGTTGAAGCCGATGTGCCCGTTGGGGCCGAGGCCCAGCAGCTGGAGGTCGATGCCCCCCATCCCCTGAATGATGGCGTCATAGCGGGCGCACTCCTCCTCTGCATTGAGGTTCGTGCCGCAGGGGACGTTGGTGTTGGCCAGGTCAATGTTGATATGGTCAAAAAAGTTGTGGCGCATGAAGTAGCTGTAGCTCTGGTCATTGGCGGCGTCCAGACCCACGTACTCGTCCAGGTTCACCGTGCGCACCTGGCTGAAGTCGATGTCCCCCTTCTGGTACCAGTCGATGAGCTGGCGATAGGCGCCGATGGGACTGGAGCCGGTGGCCAGGCCCAGCACACAGTCGGGCTTTAAAATGACCTGGGCGGAGATGAGGTTGGCCGCCTGGCGGCTCATGTGATCATAGTCTCTGGCGGAAAGGATTTTCATAGCAGTTTCCTCTTTTCTTTAGTGGATACGGTTGCCGTCGATATAGACGGCCTTCACGTTCAGTTGGCGGTCCAGCACCACCAGGTCGGCCCACTTCCCCGGCGCGAGGGAGCCGATCTCGCTGTCCCGGTGTATCACCTTCGCAGGGGTCAGGGTGGCGGCGGTGACGGCGGCCTCCAGCGGGACCCCGAAGGAGACGGCCCGGCGCAGCCCGTCCATCAGGTGGATGGAGGAGCCCGCCAGGGTGTCGCTGCCGGAGAGGGTGGCCCTGCCATTCTTCATGGTGATAGGCTGGCCGCCCAGCACATAGTCGCCATCCGGCATACCGGCGCAGCGCAGGGAGTCGGAGATCAGCACCAGCTTCTCCCCAAACAGCCGGTAGGTCAGGCGCACCATCGCAGGATGGATGTGCAGCCCGTCGGTGATCAGCTCCACCGTGGCTCCGGCGTCGCTGGCGGCGGCGATGACCCCCGGCTCCCGGTGGTGCAGGGAGGGCATGGCGTTAAAGAGGTGGGTGGCGTGGCTGGCCCCGGCGTCGTAGGCGGCCATGGCGGTGTCATAGTCGGCGGTGGTGTGGCCCAGGGACACAGCGGCAACCTGAGACGCCTCCCGGATGAAGGGGATGGCCCCCGGCTCCTCCGGGGCAACGGTCACCAGCCGGACAAGGCCGCCGCTGGCGTCGTTGAGCCGCCGGAACAGGTCAATATCCGGAGCGTGGAGGTTTTCGGCGTTCTGCGCCCCCCGCTTGGCATAGCTCAGGAACGGCCCCTCCAGGTTGACCCCGGCCACCCTGGCCCCGTCGGCGGGGCGGGTGAAGTCCCGAATGGCGTGCATGGCCTGGGTCAACTCCGGCTCTTTGAGGGTCATAGTGGTGGGGCACCAGGAGGTGACGCCCCCCGCCGCATAGTAGCGGGACAGGATGGTCAGCCCCTCCGCCCTGCCGTCGCTGGCGTCCTCGCCCACGGCGGCATGGGTGTGGATGTCGATGAGGCCCGGAATCACATAGCCGCCCTCGGCATCCAGGTCTCCCGGACCGGTCACGGCGGGGCCGACGGCGGTGACCCTGCGGGCAAAGGCGACGCCGCCGCTGACAAAAGCGCCATCCAGGAACACCCTGGCGTTGACAATACGCATACAAACAGCTCCTTTGTTCCGTTCCGGCTGCGCGGCCCAGGATGGGCGGCTTAACCGATTGGTCAATCTTCCCCTCTATCATACGCAAAAATGCGCCAAGATGCAAGAGGGAAATAAAAATAATTTTCAGCGGTGGAGAAAATTTTCAAGAAAAGATGAAATCTTTCTTGCGCCATGATTGAAAAAATTTTTCACCGATGGTATAATGAAGCAAACGGCTGGATTGCCTGTTTGTGGAGGGCGGCATCAGGCGGATGCAAAGCAAACCGCCGCACACGCGCGGAGCGTCGCCCGGGCAGCGGCAGATTCCAGGCGGACACCTATCCATCTGCGTCACGTTGAGAAAGGATGAGGCTAACTATGGACAAGCAAGCATTTCAGGCCCGACACCAGTGGGTCAGGGACGAATTAAAGCGCTGCGTAGACTTCTGGCTCCAGCACGGCATGGACCGGGAGCACGGCGGCGTGTACACCTGCCTGGACCGGACGGGTAAAATTTATTCCACCGACAAAAGCGTCTGGATGCAGGGGCGGTGCGGCTGGATCTTCGCCTACCTGTGTACCCAGTACGGCCAGCGTCCGGAGTGGCTGGAGGCGTCCCGCTCCTGCCTGGACTTCCTGGAGGAGCACTGCGTCAACCATGACGCCGGAGGGCGGCTCTACTTCACCGTCACCGGCGACGGCAGGCCCCTGCGCCAGCGCCGGTACTGTCACTCTGAGAACTTCTACACCATCGCCAATGCGGAGTATTACGCCAACACCGGCGACACCGTCCGCATCGAGCGGGCCCGCCGGGCCTATGACATGGTCTACAAGCTGAACAACGGCCTGATTCAGGACCCCACCGGCCTTGGCCCCAAGACCATCCCGGAAACCCGCTCCAGCCGCGCCTTCGGCGACCCGATGATTTACCTGAACGTCACCGCCATCATGCGCCGCTGCGACCCGGAGAACAGAGCCCTCTACGACCAGCGGGCCCAGGAGTGCGTGGACAGCATTCTGAAGTACCACTACAAGCCGGAGCTGAAGTGCGTGCTGGAGACGGTGGGGATGCACGGCGAATTGCAGACCGACACCACCGCCGGGCGGGTGGTGAATCCGGGCCACGACATCGAGGGCAGCTGGTTCCTGGAGGAGCAGGCCAACTACACCAATGACGACTCCCTCCGCCAGGTGGCCCGCACCATCTTCCACAACGCCATCAACGCCGGTTGGGACGACGAATACGGCGGACTGCTGTACTTCATCGACTGCATGGGCTGCCCGCCGGAAGCCTACGAGCATGACATGAAGCTCTGGTGGCCCCATAACGAGATTCTGATTGCCTCCATGATGTTCTACCGGGACACCGGGGACGAGCAGTATCTGGATTGGTTCAACAAGACCGCCGACTATGTGGAGCAGCACTTCGCCGACCCGGAGTACGGCGAGTGGTACGGCTACCTCCGCCGGGACGGCCTGCCCACCATGCCACCCTGTAAGGGCAGCACCTTCAAGGGCCCCTTCCATGTGCCCCGCTGCCTGATCACGCTGGACAAGCTCATGGACGAAATCGAGGCCAGACCGTAACGGCGCCCCCTGGACAGCACCGCCAACGCACACAAATCATGGAGGAGGAACGCAATGACACTCCAGCAGCAGCAACAGCAACAGCCGGTGGAGGACAACATCTTCGCCTATATCGGCAACGGCTATTATCACTTTACTGCCGCAGAGCGAAAGGTGGCCGACTATGTGCTCAACCACTGCACTGAGGTACAGTATATGTCCATTTCCGACCTGGCGGAGGAGTGCGGCGTGGCGGAGGCCACCGTCTCCCGATTCTGCCGCCAGCTGAAGCTGAAGGGATACAACGCCTTCAAGCTGGCCCTGGCCAAAGCCACCGTGGCGGAGCAGGGCAGCGTCACCCCCGTCATGGAGGGGCAGGAGGGGAACATCGGCCCGGAGGACAGCCTGTCCGACCTGTGCCGCAAGCTCTACGCCGCCCAGACCGCCGCCATTGGGCAGAGTATGTCCCTGATTCGGCCGGAGGCCATCAACCGGGCGGTGGATCTGCTCCAGAACGCGGAACAGGTCTACTGCATGGGCCAGGGCGGCTCGCTGATCCTGTCCTGGCAGGCGGCCCACCTGTTTTCCACGGTATCCTCCAAGTTTCATTTCTCCCAGGATTCTCATCTCCAGGCCACCGCCGCCGCCCTGCTGACGGAGCGGGACACCATCCTGTTCTTCTCCTACTCCGGTTCCACCAAGGAGATCACGGATCTGATGGGGCTGGCCAAGAAGCGGGGGGCCAGCATCATCCTGATCACCCGCTTCTCCAAGTCCCCGGGGGCCGCCAGGGCCGACGTGGTGCTCCAGTGCGGCTCGTTTGAAAGCCCCCTCCAGCTCAGCAGCATCCCCGCCGAAATGGCGCAGCTGTATGTGGTGGACGTGCTCTACAATGAGTTTGTCCGTCGGGACCCGGAGGCCGCCCGCAAAAACCAAGAGCTGGTCGCCGAGGCCCTGTCTGAAAAGCACCTGTAACGTGGGGCGTCGCCGCCCGCCCATGCGGCGGGTGAAGCGTCCTTCTGCCGCCATCCACCGCCCGCCGCTGCGCAGGCCAAACTCCATCGCTCATTAGTGAGGCAGACCGCTATGTTCCGTCAAGTATTCGATCCTAATAACCTGTTCTGGCGTCTCATCAGCAAGGGCGTGGACTTTGTGGGGCTGAGCCTGTTCTGGGCCGCGCTGAGCCTGCCCATCGTCACCGCCGGGCCGGCCACCGCCGCGCTCTACTACACAGTGGTCAAGACCTTCCGCCACAAGGAGGACGGCGCCTTCGGCATCTACTGGAAGTCCTTCGTACAGAACCTGCGCCGGGGCATTCCGGCCACGCTGATTTTCCTGCCGGTGATGCTGCTGATTTTCTACGGCTACTCCATCATGTACGCCAACGCCACCTCCGACCTGGGCGTGGTCATGTTTGTGGCCTACTATGTGGCCCTGGTCGTTCCGGTGGGGCTGTTCTGCTATCTGTTCCCCATCATGGGCCGGTTTGACTTGAAGCTGAAGGAGCTGTTCCAGACCTCCTTCGCCCTGTGCATCCGCCACCTGCCCACCACGCTTATCCTGGTGCTGCTGGTGGTGGAGCTGGTGATTTTCGTGCTGGAGCGGTGGTGGCCCATCTTCTTCGTGCCGGTGCTGACCATGCTGCTGTTCTCCCTGTTCCTGGAGCGCATTTTCCCCAAGTATTTGAATGAGGAGGAGCGCGCCGTTTTTGAGGACCGCTTCCCGGAGGACGAGGAAGAGGAGTGACCGCCTACAGAGAAAGGGAACCTCTGATGCATACATCAGAGGTTCCCTTTGTGTTTTTTGCTTTACCGGACAGGGGCGGCTTTCCTGCCGACCCTGTTCTCATTCCTTCCACAGATAGTGCATGAACAGCGGTATCTGCTTATTCCAGCTCTCGCTGGAATAGGTGCCCCCTCTCTGCTGATAGGGGTAGACGCTGCATTCCTGCATCACGAACAGACGGTTCAGCTGTAAGGAGCAGCCAACCTGCTTGGACAGATCCGCCCGCGTCTCCCCTTCGTCGCCGCCCCAGCTCAGGAACAGGCGGGTGTTGGAATCCACATAGCTGTTTGCAATCATGCAGCTCAGCTCATCATACCCCACAGAGAAGTCGCAGGACAGGCAGGCCGCCTTGGAGAACCAGCGGTTATATTTCGCCAGAGCGTACAGCGCCAGGGTGCCCCCCATGCCGTAGCCGCCGATGGCGGTGCAGAGGCGGAAGGGGTTGGTGCGATACCGCTCGTCAATGATCGGCTTCAGCCTGTACAAAATCCACTGAATCGCCTCGTCGCCTTTGCCGGCCAGCTCCGTCCCATCCTGCTGCACCTGGGAAAACGGACAGTACTCCTGCTCGGATACCCCTGCGCCCTGGGGGCCGCCGATGGAGACGACGATCATTTCCTTGTCCCAGTTGTCCATAAAGGACGCCATGCTGGACACGACGTTGCCCTCCGCATCCCGACAGGTAAAGGCTCTGACGCCATCCAATAAGTACATCACAGGGTACAGCTCATCCCCATCGTGATAACCGCTGGGCAGCCAAACCTGTATTTCATATTCCCGATCTTGGATATTTCCCGGTATCGTAAAGATCTCAATCATGCAAACGTTCCTCCAAACAAACTCGTCCGGCGCTTCCTATGAACGTTGGCCTCGCTGGGCACGGCGGCTTGCCGCGGCAGGGCCATCCCATTCATCAGATAAGTCTATTTTATCACAGCTTGTCAGCTCTGTAAAGGTCATTTCATAAGTTTGGAACTTTTCCTCATTCCAGCGCTATTTTGTCCAAATTTTTGTTTATTTTTCAGGCTCTTCTTCCAATTTTTCGCTTGTTTTTTCGGGCTGAGCGTTACTGCCGCAGCGCGCAAAAGGACCCGCCCAGCGTCGCTGCCATAGCGGGTCCTCTCAGATTATTTTATTGAATCGTGTAGGTCAGGGTGCTGACGCCTGTCACCTCATCCAGAGCGTTGGTATAGGAGTTGACAGAGCAGAAGCAGTACACCCAGCTGCCGCCGGTGATCTCCAGGCTGCCCTCTCCGGTCAGGCTGGGCTCCTGGGCCTGGCGAAGGTACCGGGGCGCTTCGTCGAAGGCCTCGTCCAGGACGTAAACCTCCCAGGTGACATCCTCGCTTCCCTCTGCGTTCTGGATGGTGAAGCTGTATGTGCCGGACTCCGTTGCCTCAAAGGCATAACAGCTGTCAAAGGCATCCTCAGAGGTGATGACAACCCCATCCGCAGAGGAATCGGCGGAATCGTTCAGCGCCTCGCTGAACGTGCCGGAGGCCACCTCCTCCACCGTCTGGAACACCAGCATCTGGCTGCTGCCCTCATCCAGCGGGTCGCCGGTGAAGGCGTTCACCGAACAGATGCAATAGACCTGGCTCCCCGCCGTCAGGGTCAGCGTCCCGCTCTCGGTCAGGCAGGGGGCATAGGCCTGGGGAATGTAGCGCGTTGCGTCCTCAAAGGCTTCCTCCAGCACATAGACCTCCCAGGTGACCTCCGCGCCGTCCGCATTGGACACCGTGAACGCATAGCTGCCGTCCTCCGGCACGGAGAAGGTATAGGCAGAATCATAGGCGTCCGTATTGTCAATGGTCAGCCAGGGCTCGGCTTCCGTCTCCGGTTCCGCCTCTGACGCTTCTTCGGCTTCTGCCTCCGCCGAAGCTGCGCTGGAGGAGGTAGCAGAGGATTCCTCCGCCTGGCTTGCCGCCGAGGACGCAGCTTCTTCCAGGGTATCCTCGTCGTCTGCGACCCGTCCGCAGCCGACCAAAAGGGCGGCCATCAACGCCACCGCTAAGAGTAAGGAAACTTGCTTCTTCATACTGGCTCCTCCTGTTCTTTTCTGTATCATACTACCAGGCGGCCGATGATGCAACAACAAACCGGTAACAACTCCGGGGACCCCCTCACCACCGCCGCAGGCGCAGGCGGGGCGCGGGTCTGCCCCGTCGGTCACTCATTCTCCAGCAGCTCGGTGTAGAACTCCGCGTAATCTGTGCGGCCCTGCTTCACCGCTTCGATGGCGGCCCGGGGGTGCTGGTTCAGCTTACCCGTCAGCAGGTATGGGATGTCATAGCCCCAAATAACGCCGGATTCCCGCAGGGGGAGAATATGATTTTGCAGAAAACGGAACACGGGGTACACGTTGTACTGGGGATTCTTCAGGAAGCTGAGCAGCAGCTCCATGGAGCAGTTGCCGCAGCCGCGGCCCATGCCGTTCATGGTGGCGTCCAGGTAGGAGACGCCATTGGACAGCGCCTCGATGGTGTTTGCGAAGGCCAGCTGCTGGTTATTGTGGGCATGGATGCCGATGCGCTTGCCGTACTTCTCCCCTACCTCCAGGTACTGCTCCGAAAGGCGGCGAATCTGCTCCGGGACCAGGCTGCCGTAGCTGTCCACCAGGTAAATCACATCTACGGGGCTGTTGCCCAGCATCTCCAGCGCCTGGGCCAAATCGGACTCCTTCGCCTTGGACACGGCCATGATGTTGCAGGAGACCTCATATCCCTTCTTCTTTGCGTCCTCCACCATGCGGATGGCGGTGGGCATCTGATGGATGTAGGTGGCCACACGGATCAGGTCAATGACGCTCTCGGAGCGGTCCACGATGTCCGTCTCGTAGTCGGTACGGCCCACATCAGCCATGACGGCGATTTTCATATCGGAGTTGTTGTCGCCCACCACGGCGCGGATGTCCTCCTCGTTGCAGAACTTCCACTTGCCGAACTTGTTGACGTCAAACAGCTCCTTGGACGCCTTGTAGCCAAACTCCATGTAATCAACGCCTGCCTTGACATTCGCCCGGTACAGCGCGTTTACAAATTCATCCGTAAATTCAAAATTATTCACCAGACCGCCATCACGCAAGGTGGCATCCACCACACGGATATCGGAACGAACAGTCATCAAATCACCCTTTTGTGCCATAGAAACTTCCTCCATTATTCTTTGCTGCTTAAAAAAGCCACAAAGTTAGGATACCATATTTCCCCCAAAAGTCAACCCTTTTCTGCGGCGTTCGCGCATCTGCAAAGCCGGGCGGCGGGCGCTTCTGGCAGCCGTTATGGATATGAACGATTAAACTGGCGCCTTATCCCTCCGGGTATGCTTTAAATAACTCCCCGGTCCCCTGCATATCGCACGGCGCGGCAGCGCGCATACTTGCTGCAAAAAAGTTGTTAAAACCGATTGAGAACGCGGCCCATATGTGGTATGATAGGACATAAGGAGGGAATCTTATGGCCACCCAACAACCATTGTCCGATGAGCAGCTGCGCTATCTGCGCCTGCTCGCTGAAAAATATCCCACTGTGGCAGCCGCCTCCAGTGAGATTATCCGAATCGAAGCGCTGCTGCGCCTGCCCAAGGGCACGGAGCACTTTATGAGCGACCTCCACGGCGAACACGAGGCATTCGTTCACATCCTCAACAGCGCCTCCGGCGTCATCCGGGAGAAGATCGACCAGCTGTTTGCCGACACCGTACCCGCCCGGGAGCGGGCGGATCTGGCCACCCTGATTTATTATCCTGAGCAGAAGCTGCCGGAGCTGAAGGCCCGTCAGGAGGATTTGAACCAGTGGTACGCCGCCACCCTGCTGCGGCTGGTGGAGCTGTGCCGCCTGGTCTCCAGCAAGCACACCCGCTCCCATGTGCGCAAATGCCTGCCGGAGAGCTGCGCCCACATCCTGGACGAGCTGCTCCACGCCCATTTTGAGGACCACGACAAGCAGCTTTACTATCAGGAAATTATTCAGAGCATCATCCGGTACGACCGGGCGGACGCCTACATCACCCGGTTCTGCCAGTTGATCAAGCGGCTGGCGGTGGACCAGCTGCATATCGTGGGGGACCTCTTTGACCGGGGGCCGCGGCCTGACCTGATTTTGGACGAGCTGATGGAGCACCACGATGTGGACATCCAGTGGGGCAACCACGACGTGGTGTGGATGGGGGCCGCCGCAGGCAGCCCCATCTGCATCCTCACCGTCCTGAAAACCACCCTGGCCTACAACAACCTGGACCTGCTGGAGACCGGTTATGGCATCAGCCTGCGCACCCTGGACCAGATGGCGGAGCGGGTCTATGGCAGCTTCGACGTGACCCTGTGGAAGCCCCACGGAGGCAACGCCGACCGCCAGGAGGAGGTCGCCCGTATGCACAAGGCCATCTCCATCCTCATGTTCAAACTGGAGGCCCAGGTCATCGCCCGAAATCCGGACTTCCAAATGCAGGGGCGGGACTACCTGAACCAAATCGACTATGCCGCGGGCACGGTGCTGTGCAAAGGCAAGTGGTACCCCCTGCGGGATCGGGACTTCCCCACCGTAGACCCGGTCGACCCCAGCCGTCTCAGCGCTGAGGAGTCCGCCGTCCTGGCGGACCTGGTCAAGAGCTTCCGGCAGAGCGAACGTTTGCAGCGGCACGTCCGCTTCCTGTACGCCCAGGGCACTGTCTATCTGTGCTTCAACGGCAATTTGCTCTACCACGGAGCGGTTCCCATGACCGAGACGGGCGAATTCGCCGCCGAGACCTTCGAGGGCCAGTCCTACAGCGGCCGGGCCCTGTTCGACTATTGCGACCGCCGGAGCAGGCAGGGCTATTTTGCGCCGGAGGGCAGCCCGGAGCGCCAGGCGGGGCAGGACTTCCTGTGGTACCTCTGGTGCGGCTCCCTGTCCCCCATTTTTGGCCGAAGCGCCATGACCACCTTTGAGCGGCTGTACATCGCCGACCCCGCCACCCATGCGGAGGTGAAGAACCCCTATTACTCCCATATCAACGGCCCCGCTGCGGCAGAGGTGGCGGAGCGGATCCTGGAGGAGTTTGGCCTCACTGGCCCCGGCTGTCATATTATCAACGGCCATGTGCCGGTGCGGGCCATCGAGGGGGAGAGTCCCATCAAGGGCGGCGGAAAGCTCATCGTGATCGACGGCGGCTTCTGCCGCGCCTACCACAGCAAGACCGGCATCGCCGGATACACCCTCATTTCCAGCAGCCGCGGGCTGACCCTGCGCACCCATCAGCCCTTTGAGAGCACGGAAAAGGCCATCCGGGACGATGAGGACATCGACAGCCAAAGCGACCATATTTACACCGCCCCCCAGCGGGTGCTGGTGCGCCAGACCGACGAAGGCGCAGAGGAGGCCGCCCGCATCACCGACCTGGAGCGGCTGGTGCAGGCGTACCAGAGCGGGCTGCTCCACGAGGCGACCTGACGCCTGCCGGCAAGCCCGCTATGCCGCCCGCTGCTGGAACAGCAGCCACAGCACCAGGAGCAGCAGTGAGAGGTTCCCCTCCAGCGCCAGGGTGACGCCCGGCACGAGGGCCAGCACCAGCAGCACCGTCACCAGGTAGTGAAAGACCCCTTCTGCGCCTGCGCCCAGCCCCGCCAGCTCCAGCAGGGAGAGGAGGATGCGCCCGCCGTCCAGCGGCGGGATGGGCAGCAGATTGAACAGCCCTAAAATCAGGCTCGCCCCGGCGAAGAGCTGCGCCCACGCCTGCTGCGGAAAGGCCAGCGCCGCGGCAAAGGCGCACAGGAGGTTAACCCCCGGCCCCGCAGCGGCTACCGCAAGCCGCTGGAGGGGCCGGCGCAGCTCCTCCAGCAGCAGCTCCGCGCCGCAAAAGGTGATGCGCACGGCCCGCACCCTGACCCCCAACAGGCGGCAGGCGCACAAATGCCCTCCTTCATGGAGGGCGGCGGAGAGCAAGACGGCGGACATCAGCCGCCCTGAGGTGAGCATACAAAACAGCGTCAGCCAAAAGATAGCGCCGGAGGACAGGAAGCAGCGGCCAAACCAGACGCCTCCGGCGCTTAGCTCAGGCTTCCGAACGCTGCGCATTTGCGTTCCCTTCCGGCTCCGGTGCCGCTTCGCTTTCTCCGGCTGTGTCGGAGGACGCGGCAGCGGCATCCTCCGCCTCCTGCGGCGCAAAGACGGCGGCGCACCAGTCCTCCAGGGCGCCGGTCAAATCCCCGTCCGTCATCATCTGCCCCAGGTCGGAAAAGGCCTGTTCAAAATCCGTTTGGGACAGGATGAGCGTCTCACAGGCGGCTTTCCAGTGCGCGACCGCATTGGGCAGCAGCCAGCCGCACAGCCCGACGACCAGCGCGATGGCAAGGGCGGCAAACAGACGCAGGACCTCCCTGGCATACCAGGGTCGGCGCTTTGCCCTCCCTTTGGGGGTGCGGCTTCGTTCCCGTTTGACATCCATCGTATGCGCCTCCATTCCTATCCAACGGCTCCCTACAGTGTATGCGCGGGCGCGGGAAATAGAACGCAGCTGCGGCAGCGCTGCACGCTGCGCGGAAGGGGCCATGTAAACCGCGATACAGAGGCCACTCCTTTGGGCAGGCTGCCCATTCCGCTCCGGCACCCTTTCCAAAAAACAAGCACAGGCCGAGATGGCCTGTGCTTTTCACTATCCTGTCTGCTCCTGTGCGACCGGCAGCATGACCCTCAGGGAAAACCGCCCGTCCTCCGCCCGGATGGAGAGGTCCCCGCCGTACCGCTTTGCGATGCGCTGCACCGTTTTCAGGCCGAAGCCGTGGAATCGCCGGTCCTCCTTGGTGGTCAGGGGCAGACCGTCCCGAAACTGGAGCCGCCCCTGAAAGTTGTTCTCCATCTGGATAAACAGCAGCCCGTTCCGGCAGAAGATTTTCAGGTCGATTATCCGGTGCTGCGGATTTTCCAGCCCGCTGACGCTCTCGATGGCATTGTCCAGGGTGTTGCGCAGGATGAGGTACAGGTCGCCGGTCTCCAGCATCTCCAGACCGGAGCAGTCGGCCACACACATCAATCGAATCTGCCGCTCACGGCAGTAGAGGCTGCGCTCCGTCAGCACGGCGTTCAGCGTCTCGTTGTCCGTCTGGGTGCTTTCATCGTAGACCTGGAGGTTCTCCGCAATCTGATCCAGCAGGTCATCCCGATCTGTGCCCTCCTCCTTGTCAATCATCTCGGCCACCTGATGCTTCAAATCGTGCATCAGATGGGTCAGTTCGTTCATATTCTGGCGGCTGCTCTGGAGCTGTTCATGGCGGAGCTGCTGCACATAGTTCTGCATATCCAGCTCATGCTGCAGCTCCAGCGCCTCCCGCTGATTCACCTGAATCCACATCAGCGCGGCGCAGCAGAGGATCTCGTACACCTGGCAGAATGGGAACAGCGGGCTGTCAACGCGCTCGTTCACGACCTTGACCGTCACACTGGTGACCGCCGCCACCAGAAACACCAGGCAGGTAAACGTCGTCAGGCGCAGGTTGTTCACCTGGTATTCGCCGTCCTCACAGAGGGGGCGGATACAGGTGCGGTAGGAAAACCAGTAGGCCAGGGGGACGGTGAGCAGCTCCACCACCACATCGACTGGAATGCCTTCATAGGGGATGAAGCCGGTCAGCAGCAGCTGTCCGGCGGAGGAGATATGCTGAACGCACAGCGTCAGGGCGGCGCAGTAAATCATTTCATTTCGGTTCACCGGGCAGCACAGGGCCAGCAGCACCATGGAAAGCGCGGCAAAGACCACCGTATAGATGCAGCAGCTCACCACGATATAGGCCGAGCTTTGCCAGACCTCCTTGACGGGGCCCCAATTCATCAGCACAAGGGAGACCAGCTCCGCCAGCACGCAGAATGGGAGGAACCGCCACAGGAAATGCTCCCGCTTCCGGTGGGGCAGGATGAACAGCATACAGGCCCCCAGCATCTCCGTGATGTACTGATTCCCTCTGAGCAGCTCAAACAGCGCGGTCATGTGTCGCCTCCAATGTAGTCCGCCAGCTCCTGCAGGAAGAGCTTGCGGCGGGGGCGGCTGATTTTTAACCGGCAGCCCCCGGCCGTCAGCTCGGTCTGCCCTACCCAGGTGACAAAGCGGAGGTTCACCAGCAGGCTGTTGTCACAGCGGGAAAAGGCGCAGCCCTCCAACTGCTCCTCCGCTTCCTTCATTGTGCCGCCGGTCTCGAAGGTGCCGTCCTCCGTGTGGTAGAACAGCCTGTGCTTGATCACCTCCACATAAATCAGGCGGTCGATGACGATCCGCCACTTTCCGTCCCGGGTGGAGATCAGCAGGCTTTTCGCCCTCTGCCTGGGGAGGCGGTCCAACAGCAGCCCCATCCGCATCTCGAAGGCGTCATAGTTCAGCGGCTTGACCAGAAAGTCCATGGCCTGCACCTCGTAGCCCTTCAGCGCAAGCTGGGCCATCCGCGTCACAAAGACCAGAATCACGTCGGCATCCTGCGCCCGAATCCGCCTTGCGGTCTCCATGCCGTCAATGCCGGGCATCACAACATCCAGGAAGATGATGTCATACTGGGGCTTGTACTGCTCCAGGAACACCACGCTGTCAGGGTAAAAGCTGGCCTGAAAATCCAGGCTGTGCTCCTGACGGTAGCGCTCCAGGAACTGCTTCATCTGCTCCATGGCTTTCGGGGAATCTTCAACAACGGCAATCGTGATCATGGCGGGGGCCATTCCTTTCTGTCCTCTCTCATCAGGTTCAAAGAATGTTCCTGTTTCATGGCCAGTATAACACAATTCTCCCTCATTGGCAAGCCGCCTGCAAAGTGGAAAGCGGAGCCGCGCCGATTTTCGTTCGGTGTCCGGCGGCGCGCATCGTTGGGCGGACGGCCTTCCCTTTGAAGAAATCATAATGCAGAAAAATCCCGCTGCCAGTGTGACACTGACAGCGGGATAGCCTTATTCCGGTTCCTTCTCGTCCGTCCCTTCCTGCGGGGTTGGGCGCTGTACACCGTAGATTCCATAGCCGTCGTCATCGAAGCGGCTCCAGACGTTGGCTTCAATGCCGGGCCGCTGCTTGCACTGTGAATCATCCGGTGACGGCTCCCCATGCGTCTGCTTTTCTTGCTTTTGGCCGGCCTCGCCGCTGTGGTATTTCTCCCTGTACTGCTCCGGGGTCAGGCCGCTGCCTAAACCGCCGTTGAACTGCGCTGCAAACTCCTTGCGCTGCTCCGGGGTGAGGTTTCCCAGCGTATCCTCAAGTTTGACGGTCTTTCCTTTCTTCATGCTGCGTTTACCTTCCTTCCGTTTTCTGTTCGCCCTCGCTGGGGCGGTCTGCGGCGGTATCCCGCCGGATGGTTTCCCGTATGACGCGGTTGATAAAGCCGTTGACGCTTTCGCCCCGCGTTTCAGCGTGGGACTTCACGCTGTTCAGGGTTCCTTTCGGCTTTCTGACCACGGAGAAACTGCGGAACCTTTGGGGCCGCAGCCCAGGCACCAAAACGCTGCAAAAGGCCATGACAAAGCGCCGCTGAGACGCAGCAACACTGTAGCAGCGCCTTGCGGTTCGAGCATAATAAACAAGGCTAAAAACGCAAAAAAGTGGGCAGATTGCTTCCAATCCGCCCACTTTTGGTCCACCGTTTGAATTTAAATCCGAACTTTCAATGTCAGAAAAAGAAAGCGTCGTTTCGCCCTCCTTGTAATTGAACGTGATAAGAATATAATCATCATAGATGGTCACAGAATTTACGAAGCTATCAACCAACTGTTTCCGGTCTTTCAGGGTGGACATATCCAATTTGCGGAAACGATGCATCCAGAAAATGACATCTTCCCGCGAGAGTAACGGTTTATCTATTTTCTCCTGGGCAATGCGAAATTCTACATCCTTTTTTGCTTCTTCTAATTCGTCCAACCGCTGCTTGATAGATGTGCTAACCATCCCCATCTGTACAGCATTCAGTAAATTGTTAATCCCTCGCTCAATTTCTGCCTGCTGCTTCTCTAAAATGGAAATGGTACTGTTTTCCTTCGATTGAATATTGATAACAGCGTCTGCTATATACTCCACAAAGTTGTCATCCATTATCCTGGCAATGACGGCATTAATAACGGCATCTTCAATAGGCTGTTTGCGCACACTCTTGTGTTTGGCAGTACAGGTTTTCCGCTTCTTGGAATTTACACAGCGATAATAATGGTATTTTCGACCTTGGGCAGAACTGGTGCCACATTCTCCCACCATCATAGCTCCGCAAGTGCCGCAAAATAACTTTGTGGTTAGCAGATAATCATCCTCTGCTTTATGCCTGGCAGGAGCCCTTTTATTTCGCTCCAATCGCCGCTGCACCCGATCAAATAACTCCTCCGGTACAATCGCTGGTATTCCGTTAGGCGTGACAATATTCCGATAGCTGTATTCACCAATATATCTGCGATTATGAAGGATGTACATTACAAAATTAAGAGAAATCGGCTTTCCATTGCGCGTGCCCACATGGATTTCATTCATCCAGTCGCGGATTTCTTTCACTGTTGCTCCCTGGTCATACCGCTTAAATATCTCCAATACGATAGGGGCAGCATGAGGGTCAATCTGATAATGTTTCTGCTCATTAATCATATAGCCAAAGGTAGGGGTTCCGCCATTATACATACATTTCAGTGCATTTTCTGTATGGCCTCGGATGACCTTTTCGGACAACTCCGCAGAATAATATTCTGCCATTCCCTCCAACAAGGACTCTAAGATAATCCCCTCTGGCCCCTCTGAAATATTCTCTGTGGCAGAAAGAACCTTAACGCCGTTCTTTCGCAGTTGAGCTTTATAATGAGCGCTATCATAACGATTTCTCGCAAAACGATCCAATTTCCACACAATTATAATATCAAATAGGCCTTTTGCGCTATCTTTAATCATACGCTGGAAGTCCGGACGATTGTCAGTTTTTGCAGATAAAGCACGATCAATATAGGTTTGCAGGATAATAATATCGTTTTTCTCGCAGTATGCTGTACATTCTCGAATTTGCCCTTCTATAGATTCTTCTCGTTGATTGTCACTGGAGTATCTTGCATAAATCACAGCTTTCATTCGTCGGTCGCCTCCTCCATCATTTGAAATAGTGCATCCTTCAACCGCATATTGATAGGAGAACCTGGTTCAAAGCACATTTCGATAAATTCACGCAGTTCATCGTTTTTTTCAGCCTTTTCCTTCAATAACTGTGGTTGGTAGTCATATAGTTTTCCCTTGGGATTATCCGTGCGGCAATAAAGATAATCCATTGAAACATTAAAATAATCCGCATATTTGATAAAGACCTCTGGGGGTGGAGTAGACTGCCCAGTTTCATATCGGTTGATACGGGACTGTTGAACGCCTACAATCTCAGCCATTTTTACCTGCGTGAGTCGAATCCCTTTACGCAAAGCGCGGAGACGGTTTCCTATTTCTATCATACGAATCCCTCCTTGCATTTAATAATATCACAATATAGCATATTTGTAAACACTTTTTTGTGAAAGCCTGCCATACGTCAATTCCTGCAAACTCTGCCAGCAGAAACTCTCTTTTCTATTTTTGTTTGCAAAGTTTTAAAATATTGTTAAAAATTCGTTCATGTTTCGCGACTCAAATAGGAGTAAAATGACAACTACCACTGAGAGATGTTCATTGGAGCGAATTTAAGTGTTCAATTCAATGTGGTGGTATTCTAACATCATTCAAGTGCTTGTCGGTCAAACTAATTGACCAAGTCTCTAGTTTTGCTGGGGGACTAATTTGCCTTGGGAGTAGTATGCTCCCACGCAGGCGGAGGACGGTTATATTTTGCAATAAATTAGTCCGAAGTCCTGTGTATATGCAGACCTCTAAGATGTGGTTGAGGCCACATTTGACACAATGCAAATTGTGCTTCGTGATTGGGGCTTTGCGTCGAAGGTGGATAAATTATATTCACCAAAACGCGATCACGAATAGGAGGCGGTGTCTATGGTGCAGAAAAGACAGTTTCTTTTGTTGCAACGTTATGCTAACAGACATCATTACACCACCTTCGACAATAAGCCTGTTTAAATATTTGTAACTAAGGGAACGCGCTTTGGCTGACAGAAAGTCAAAGCAAAGACCCGAATCCAAATCAGAACTTTCTGAGGTAGGTATCTTCATCCAGCGATATTTGGATAAGAATCGTGAGATAAAAAAGAATAGCCGTTATGACACAAGCAAGGTAACAAATCAGGCACAACTTGCACGTGCTGCTAATATGCCAAAGGCAAGGCTGTCTCGTATTATGCACCAAGGGGAGAATAATTCTGTTGCAATTACAAAAGATGATATACTACAAATCGGTATTGGACTTAAGTTAACTTTTGATGAAGTGGAAGAATTGGAGAAGATTGCTTTTGGTTCCGCCAGATACAATTATGTTCGTGATATTTGGGGAAAGTACACGAATGGTTTAGATTTTAATCTTGATCTGATTGAACATGGGTTTTTACCGTTAGGAAATTTGGATTTATAATAGCTAGAATATATATCGCCGTTCCTTTACTGGGAACGGCGATTTTGTTTGTGAACAGCATACTCTATGGAAAAAAATCCAAAATGTTTCATTTTTGAAACCACTAAAAAATCGTGAGTGATATTATGATAAGTACAGACAGGAACCTGCTGATTCGTCCTGTTTGGCACTTTGGCCAGGTGCCACCAGGACAGGAAGGAGATATTAACTAATGCTCAAGCTGACTGATCTGAAGCTTTCGGTAGACGAATCCATCGGCAACACGTTGCTGCTGGTCGATGTCACGCCGAAGTATGAGTACCGTGACAATGCACGGACGGACAAAATCGCAGGGTACGGCTATACCGTCGTGATGCCTGAAAAGTCGTTCGAAAAGCTGACCGTTAAAATCGATGGGCGAAAGCTCATGGACACCCCTGACGATGGGTATCAACAGGTATGGTTTGACAACCTGGAGCTTTACATCTATTGGGCACGGGGGCAGTACTCTGTAGGTGCCCGGGCAACGGGGATTCATCCCGTGCTGGATACTACGTTAGAGTAACTCGGCGTTGCCAGTCGGGGAGCAGCAAGCCCCTCAAGGGATTGCCTCCCCGACTATAGCGCAGCGCCGCATTTTCGTAGAGGGTAGTATTACCTCTACGGAAAATCGTGTCGCATGTAGCAGGAAGGGGAAACACAATGGCTAATAACTCGCAGAGCCGCAAGTGGACTCTGACTATCAATAATCCGATCTTGTTTGGCTTCAGCCATGAGAAAATTGTAGAAATTTTGAAGATGTTTGTCCTGCAATATTTCTGTCTGGCAGACGAAATCGCTACAACCGGAACGTATCATACGCATATTTTCATGCTTTCAGAATCGCCCATTCGGTTCTCGACGATTAAAAACCGGTTTGAAATCGCCCATATTGAAAAAGCGTACGGCACTGCATTGGAAAACCGCACTTATATCTTAAAAGCGGGAAAATGGGCGAATACGGATAAATCTGAAACAATCGTCCCGGGTACATTTGAAGAATACGGGAAAATGCCCAGTCCAAAGGAAGAAAAAGCGCCTGTCATGGCACAACTTGTGAGGGACATTCAGGAAGGAAAGGACAACATCGAGATTATCACCGATAATCCCAAATTCGGGTTTCATGTGAAGGATTTGGATGCACTTCGGCAGACCCTTTTAACGGGGAAATATGCCAAGGAAAAGCGTCAGTTGGAAGTCACCTATTTATATGGAGCCACCGGAACCGGAAAGACCCGTTACATTTTCGAGCAGTTTCCTGCGCAGGAGATTTGCCGCATCACGAATTATAGAGGTCGCAACGGCATCAATTTTGATGCCTATACTTGCCAGGATGTGCTGGTTTTTGAAGAGTTCGACAGTCAGATTCCGATTTCTGATATGCTGAATTATCTGGACATTTATCCGCTTACGCTTCCCGCACGGTACAATGACAGGGTAGCTTGCTACACTAAAGTCATTTTGACTTCCAACATTCCTCTTGAAGCGCAGTACCCGGCCGTTCAGTATGGAAAGCCGGAAACCTGGCGTGCCCTGATGCGGCGAATCCACAATGTTATCGAATATCTGCCAGATGGCACTAAGATTGTCCACAAGAAGGACGGGGTAAATCAGCCCACGAAAATCAATCCCGTGTAAAGTTCCGCCTCTGAAAAGGGGCGGACTCTGCCGAAACCATCATAATAATGGAGGAAAATTCAATATGAATCAAATTGATCGTGATAGGATAAACCAGAAAACGGAGCATCGTTATATGCTCAAGCGCTTTTGCGCCGGTGTAAAAGCGGTGAAAAACCATTCAGCAAAAAGTCTTTTTCTGTTGGTTGCAGTGCTGGCGTTAGCACTTTTATGGTACTTCCGAGGCGTGATTTTTGGATACGATACTTTTAGCTTTTTGATTGCAGATATGGATAGTTTGATGATTCCGCTGTTAGTATTGCTCACGATTCTTATTCTCTACGTTACTTTTGTATTCATTGGTACGCCATGGGGCAGTACAAGAATAAGAGAAAATATGCTAAGAGGCGGAATTGCGAATCACGCCGGTGAAGCACCTTTCTTAATTTCTGTTTTCAAGCCGACAGATAAAAAACATACTGGGAACGCTCGTCTGATGGTGTGGGAGTTTGATCCCGTGTCTATTCCTCTCAACATCTGGGAAGATCATCGCACTGGAATTGAGGCTGCGCTTGACATCGTGGTCGACAGTATCAAATATGGAAAAGGCAGGAAAACCATTCTGGTGTACGGTGTCCCTGCCGAATGTGAGCTACCATCTATTTTACCATGGACAGAGCAGACGCTTTCCCAGGAAGATTTTGTCCTTGTACTTGGAGAGAGTTTATCCGGCCCTGTAACAGTCAATTTAGCAAACATTCCTCATATTCTATTGGGCGGTTCGACAGGAAGCGGGAAAAGCGTCCTGTTAAAGCTGTTGCTGATGCAGTCACTTCATAAGGGTGCAGAGGTTTACATAGCGGATTTTAAGGGCGGCGTAGATTTTTCCGCTGCCTGGCACAAAAAATGCCGGATGTGTTTCGATGAGGCCGATTTGCTTACGACCCTGGAGCAACTTGTAGCAGAACTGGAAGCGCGTAAACAGTGCTTTGTCAACGCTGGGTGCGCAAATCTGAGCGAATACAACAAGGCCACAGCGAAAAACCTTCCTCGTCTGATTTTTGCCTGTGATGAGGTCGCGGAGCTGCTGGACAAGACCGGCAGAAGCAAGGCAGACAAGGAGCTGCTGGGACAAATTGAAAACAAGCTGTCCACCATTGCAAGGCAGGGCAGAGCCTTCGGCATCCACTTGATACTGGCTACACAGCGGCCGGATGCGACAATCCTTCCGGGGCAGATTCGGAATAATCTGGATTTCCGCGTTTGCGGCAGGGCGGATAACGTGCTGTCTCAAATCATTTTGGATAATACCAGTGCAGCCGATCAAATTCCGAAAGATGTGCAAGGGCGATTCATCACGGGAGATGGAACCGTATTTCAGGCTTACCTTTTGGACGAACAAATGCTTTAGCAGGAGGAGGGGAATAACAACTGTCACGACAAAAGAAACCGGATGACCATGGCACTGGCATTCCTCCCCATGAAATTGAAGCGCTGGCACGCGTTCTTCTTCCTGAAATAAAGGCTTTTTTCGAGAGTGAAGAAGGAAAACAAGAATTTAAAGAATGGAAAGCGCGACAACTGAAAGAAACGAATAGCGAGAGCTATTTCGGGAAGGATTAAATCAAGAAACGCTCATATCCCGTATATGGGCGTTTTTTGATCTACATATATTGTGGTTGATACTCGCATTTGATGTTTATGCTAAAAAGTATCAATCACCAAATCTGGTTTGTCTTTCAATATATCCGTACCCAAATACAGTTCCTAGCTTATACCCCTTTCTCAAATCCAAATCAAAGCTTTTCAGAAGAAACAGAATATCGTGTTCTCCTCCGTGCATACGTAATTGTTCTTGATTCAGCCAATGTCCATGATCTTCAATCCTGACATCTAAGTCAGCAATCTTATTTTTCAGTGACTTATACAAGCAGTAGAAATATGCATCGTGGTAGAACATAGGCAATTCGTTGAGGACAAATTCATGTAGGTGTATCATCTCATGCAGAATCGTTGGTTCGTCACGCAAATAGTCTGGGTCAATCCTCACCGATTGTTCTTTGCTGTTAAAGCCACCAAGAAATCCTCCATCAATCTTTTCAACACGAAAGTCAAAGAACTGATATGAAAAAGCCGTAAGCTG
Source organism: Clostridiales bacterium (assembly GCA_021205455.1). Classification (GTDB taxonomy): domain Bacteria; phylum Bacillota; class Clostridia; order Oscillospirales; family Oscillospiraceae; genus Onthomonas. Next base: position 5,231 of record JAJPXL010000010.1, on the reverse strand, counting down.
ACTCGGAATGTGATCATCATCGGACCATGTGTGTTCATTATCGCTGGGGGATTGAGCAGCAATATACGAATAGCTAATCGTCCCCTTGGAAAACAACATATCTTCAAACAATTCTTCGTTGTCTTCAACGCAATCAGTAAGTTCCTCTACCTCAGTAGTCCATTCACCATTTCGTTTTGCATCAAGCCATCTGTTTCTCGTTTCCATAGCAGTTCCTCCAATTTAATTGTATTTTTGAGCTTCCCAATCACTTCTTAATCAATGCCGCAAAACCGTTTACTGATATTACACGATTAGCGACTTACTGAATTAAATATTACTCTTGCGCCGGTTGCAGTCGGCGCACAGCATTTGGCAGTTGTCCGCCGTTGTTTTTCCGCCCTTGCTCCATGGGATTATATGGTCGGCCTGCATCTCCTCAATTTCAAAATGCTTGCCGCACCTGGGGCATATCCCGCCTTGCTTTTCATAGGCAGCCCGTGCCATCTCTGGGGAAAATGCGCGAATATTCAGATGCTTTTCCTGCCCGTCCAGGAGATATTCATAGATACCCTTTTGGTTGGAGATATACCCGTTGCGGTAATCTTCTATCAGTTCAACAATGCGTGCTTCCAACTCTTTGGGGTCATACTGGTTCCCACTGTATTTGTTATAAAAAAAGCCCCATTCCAGCCCTTTCATCAGCTTGCCGCGATAGTTTGGGAAGATTGCCTTCACCCAGTTAATGACGCTCTGGAAGTACAGCCACAATTCATTGCAGTTGGTGTCATGCTGGTGCTGTGACATATAATCCTCAATTTCCATGCCGTCCCGCGCTGCAATCCATTTGAGAGCAGTTTCAAGATGTTTTTGTCTAATGGCTGAACCCTCCAAATAGTCGCCTGCAATTTTGGAGGCGGGACATCCAGATTTACTAAAAATTTTCTTTGCCTCGGTCAGCCACTCGCCGGTGTAGATGGCGTTGCGCAACTCCTGAGGTTCTAACTTTGCACCAGCAATATTGATGATTTTGAACCAGTCCAGCTTCTCCTTGTCGGTGCCTTCACAGATGTAAATCATCAGGGGATAGTCTAAAATCTGGTTTTGCTCTGTCTTGGTCAGGTTCCAAAATTTATGCTTCGTTCCGTCAACTTTGACCGAAAATTCATTTGCCACATACTGGCAGATGCTGATGGTACGCTGCTGCCCGTCCAGAACCTCATAATCTCCGTTGTCACTCTTTACCCAGTACATAACATTTAACGGAAAGCCGCGTAAAACAGTATAAATAACATCATTTCGCTCTTTTTCCTTGTAAATAAATTCACGCTGAAAAGCGGGACGAATGTTCAGCCTGCCGCCGTAGCCGACAACGCCATTTTCTGCACTGTCTTTGTAACCGTTCACAACGTCACGAACGGGGATTTCATGGAGCTCAATTTTCATCTGCGTTGGCCTACTTTCGTTGTATTAAAACTCGTGCATAAAGCTGCTTTCCGTTTAGGATAGCTTTTGCAAAGTCATATTCATTTGCACTTCCGCTGTTTAAGACACCTACAATAGAAAACTGGTCAGGGTTATGGTGTGTCATAAATGTAATTGGAACACCAATTATTCCATAATAATCGCAAGGTATATTTGCGGTTTGCGACACCTCAATAGCGTCAAAATTATCGTATTTTGGATATAATTCAGGGGAATATGTTCTAAATAATATCATATCTTCATGCCGCTTTTCAAAGTCAAGATTTGTATACCAACAAATGTTCCCCATACGCCGCCATTTTTGCCCATCCTCATCAACCTTAAAATCGGTCTTTTTTCTTCATAGCTGCTTGGAACTTTAAACCAATAATGTCCACTATTATAACCGAGCCATACTGTATCAGTCATAAAGAGCGGCAAAATTTCTTTATATTTTACAGCATTCAGATTCCCGATTATCAGAAATTTCTTTTTATAGTGCATTAGTTGGGCCATATATTCACGAAAAAGTGAAAAGGGTGGATTTGTGCAAATTATATCTGCTTGCTTTAGAAGTTCCACACATTCCGGGCTGCGAAAATCCCCGTCCCCCTCCAGCAGGGTCATAGTGTTTTTCCGGTTGCGCATTAAATACTCTACGTCTGCAAGGTCAATGCGCCCGTCCTGATTTTCGTCTGTAACTTCCGTTATTTCTACCTTATAGGGGCGTTTTGCGCTCTGCACAGGGGGTTCCTCCCCAGTTGGCAAAAAGGTGAGCTGCTCATTGGCCCCCACATAGTACTGAAACTCATCGCCTGAAACAGGAGAGGTAGCGTAACAGGTGGCAATCAACTTCTTCAAGCCCAATAAATTGAAGTTCATCGCAAAGTACTTGAAGAAGTTGCTTTCATAAGGGTCATCGCAGTTGCAAAATACGACCTTTCCCCTGAAATGCTCTTTGTAATGTTTCAATTCGTTTTCAATCAGAGATAGCTGTGTATAAAATTCATCTTGCTTATTTCGTGCTGAATCATTCAAATTACTGTTGCCGGCCATTCTATTCACCGTCTTTCTGTATTTCTACAATATCATCAAGTCCACAATTCAGGGCAACACCTATTTTTGTAAGGGTTCCATATAATGAAATAAACTTAGTTAAAATTATAGCACAACTGACATTTTTTTCAACCAGTTTATTGAAAAGATTGCGAGCAACTCGTTATCTGCTGAATGAAAAAAGCAATCATCTTCTTTTCATACCTATAGAATCATCTCAATAGAAATGATAAATCCGAACGTATTACCCACTTGAGTAATTACGTTCGGATTATCATTCTTTGGTCCGAGTGTTGAGATTCGAACTCAAGGCCTCTTGAACCCCATTCAAGCGCGATACCAAACTTCGCCACACCCGGATGTTGCCATCGCTGACAGCCAGATTATAATATCACACTCCGACAGAAATTGCAAGCCCCAATTTTTCCTTTTTCAAGAATTTTTTTGCTCCTGCGCGGCGGCTTCCTTTTTCCTGAGCCGCCCGTTGATGAACTCCGCCCCCAGGTTATACAGCACGGCAAACACCGGCACCCCCAGAATCATCCCGGCGAAGCCGAACAGCTCCCCGCCAATCACGATGGCGAACAGCGTCCACATGGTGGACAGCCCCACCGTGTTGCCCAGGATCTTCGGGCCGATAACGTGCCCGTCCAGCTGCTGAATCACCAGCACCAGAATCGCGTACAGGGGAACGCTTCCCGGCGAGGCCAGCAGCAGGATCACGCCGCCGATGATGCCGCCGATAATCGGCCCCACGATGGGCACAATGTTGGTCGCGCCGATCAGCACACTGATGAGCGGCGTAAAGGGGATGCGCAGCAGGCCCAGCACCACCGCGCTGAGCAGACCGATCACTGCGCTGTCCAGAATTTTCCCCGCCAGGAAGCTGGTCAGCATCCGGTCGGACAGGTGGTAAACCTTGCTCAGCCACCGCTGGCCCCCCGTGGGCAGCAGCGCGTGGCACACCTTTTTCAGCTGCCGCACCATCTGCTCCTTCTCCAGCAGGATGTAAATCGCCGCCACAATCGCCGTGAGGACCGTCACCAGGCCGTTGCCGATGGCTTTGCCGTAGGCGAACAGATTGCTGGAGTAATTTCCAATCAGGGTGAGAATCTCCTCCCAGATGGTCTGCCAATCGGAGAACAGGGCATCCACAACGGTTCCGTCCAGCGCAATATCAACGGGCAGCTGGTTCAGCAGCTCCTCCAGATTGGCCAGGTAGGCGGGGACGTTCTCCATAAAGCGCTCTGCGCTGAGCTGAATCTGGGGCACCACCATGGCAATCAGCAGCCAAATAATCAGCACAACCCCCGCCAGCACCGCCAACACGGACAGCGACCGGTTTTTCAGCCAGCGCTCCTCCAGCGTGCGGGTGGGGATGTCCAGCAGCCAGGCCAGGGCGATGCCCACCAGGAAGGGGAACACGGTATCCAGGGCGACCTTACACAGCTGCACAAACCAGGACAGATGCTCCAGAACCTCGTAAAACGCCACCGCTGTGACTGCGACCAGCAGCCAGGGTGCCACCTGCTCCAGCAGCTTCCTCATCCGCTTCAAGAAAATCGCCCCTTTTCTGACGTACTATTTTTATTATACCACGCGGCGCATGAAAATGATGTCCGAATTGTAAAATGTTTCTGAACCGAATCACAGCGCCCGCCGGATTGTTTTTCAGAAAAACGGCTGTTCCCCATTGCAAGCGCCCCAAAAATCCGCTAAAATAGAGGGGTATACTTGACTGCTCCAGGAGGAATTGTGATGAATGTAATTGGTAAGAGCTTCCTCAAGCTGCTGGATTTCACCCCGGAGGAAATCCAGGGCTTCCTGACGCTGGCCGCCGATTTGAAGGCACAGAGAAAAGCCGGCATCCCCCACCGCATCCACGAGGGGAAAAATATCGCGCTGATTTTTGAAAAGACATCCACCCGCACCCGCTGCGCCTTTGAGGTGGCCGCCCGGGACCTGGGGATGGGCGTCACCTATTTGGACCCCTCCGGCTCCCAAATCGGCAAGAAGGAGTCCATCGCCGACACCGCTCGGGTGCTGGGCCGGATGTTTGACGGCATCGAGTACCGGGGCTTTGGGCAGGAAATCGTGGAGGAGCTGGCCCGTTACGCAGGCGTCCCCGTCTGGAACGGCCTGACCAATGAGTTCCACCCCACCCAAATCCTGGCGGACTTTTTGACGATTCAGGAGCACTTCGGCCACCTGAAGGGCATCCATCTGGTCTACCTGGGGGACGCCCGCTACAACATGGGCGACTCCCTGATGGTGGGCTGCGCCAAGATGGGGATGCATTTCACCGCCTGCGCCCCCAACGCCTATTTCCCTGACCCCGCCCTCATCGACCAGTGTCAGGCCATCGCCGCCGAGACCGGCGCCACCCTGGACTTTGAGAGCGACCCGATGGCCGCCACGAAAGGGGCGGACGTGCTGTACACCGACGTATGGGTCTCCATGGGTGAGCCGGTGGAGGTGTGGGAGCAGCGCATCCGCGACCTGGCCCCCTACCAGGTGAACCAGGCCCTGATGGACAACGCCGGGCCCCAGGCGAAATTCATGCACTGTCTCCCCGCCTTCCACGATCATAAGACCACCATCGGTAAGGAGATGGGGCTGCGCTTCGGGCGGGATGCCATGGAGGTCAGCGACGAGGTGTTTGAAGGCCCCCAGTCCATCGTCTTTGACGAGGCGGAGAACCGGATGCACACCATCAAGGCGGTCATGGCGGC
>JAJPXL010000156.1:4538-28284 GCA_021205455.1 Clostridiales bacterium | reverse complement strand
TTCATGCCTCTATTTTACCATATCTTCCCCGAATTTTAAATGCTGTTGCCCTGCGGCTTCCGGTCGGAGGATTCGTGGGACAAAAATCGCCCAAAGGGTAAAAAAGCCTCCCATGACCCCGCAGAGCGGCGGGGAATGGGAGGCCCTTAAAAATTGCGCGGTTCCGGCGCTCTGTTCAGGCTGCGCTCCGCTCGCGCACCTTGCCCCAGAGCAGGACAAGGGCCATGGTGATGAGCATATCCGGCAGGGTGTTCCCCAGGGGCAGGTCGACCTGCATCAGCAGCCGGTACGCCACGAAGCCGATGAGCCATATCACCAGCCGGGAGACGGAATAGGCGTTCCCCCTACAGTCGGTTTTCAGCAGGAAGAAGTCGGCCATCTGCACCGCAATCATGGGTGCGAACACCGAGCCGATGAGGTAGAGGAAGTCGGTGATGTCGTCCATGGGGAACAGGATGGCGGCGACAATGCCCACCGCCGTCACCACAATGGCGGTGAGCTTGCCGCTGCACCTGCTGGTGATGGCCTCGGCGGAGACGCCGGCAGAGTAGGCGTCCAGGAAGGTGGTGGTGACGGTGGACAGCACCACGATAATCAGCCCCACGATGCCGAGCCCCGCCTGCACCAGGATGGCGGCCACGTCGCTTTCCCCGGTGTAGATGGCGGCCCCCATGCCGATGAAGTACATCCAGCAGGAGACGATGCCGTATACCACTGTGCTGACCAGGGTGGCGGCCACAGGCTTTTCCGCGTCACGGGTATAGTCGCTGATGAGGGGGAGCCAGCTCAGGGGCATCGCTACCGCCAGTTCCACCGCCGCCCCGAAGGTCAGCGTCTCCTGGGTCTCGGCGGATACCGCGCCGCTGTCGAAGAAAATCACCTTGCACAGCACCAGCGTCAGCAGGAAGAGCAGCGCCATAGCCACCTGATTGACCCGGCCCAGGTTGGTGATGCCCACCACCAGCCAGACGATGATGAGCCCGCCGATGACCAGGCACCACACCCAGCTTCCGACGCCTGCGATACCGTTGGCGGCCAGGGCCCCGTCATAAATCATAATGGCCGTCCAGCCCACCAGCTGCAATACGTTCAGCACGGCGAACAGCAGCCCGCCCTTCTGGCCGAAGCTGAGCTTCACTGTCTCCATGGCGCTGAGCCCGGTGCGCCCGCCGATGAGCCCGGCGAAGCACATCATGGCGCAGCCGATGAGGTGCCCTAGGAGGATGGCCAGCAGGCCCTTCGTTATCCCCAGCGGGGCGAAGTAGGTGCCGGTCAGAATCTCCGCGATGGAGACCCCGGCCCCGAACCAAATCAGCCCGTTTTGGGCGACCGTGGTCTTTTTCATACCCGGGCCTCCTTCCGGTAGCGGGCGGGGAGTGTAAAGGCGTGGTCCATGGGGCCGGAGCCGTGGCCCAGGTCCAGCATGGCGGCCAGCGCCCCGGAGACGTACTCCTTCGCCATGGCCACCGCCTCCTCCAGCGGGTAGCCCTTGGCCAGGTTGGCGGCGATGGCGCTGGACAGGGTGCAGCCCGTACCGTGGGTGTTGGGATTGTCAATGCGCCTGCCCCGGAGCCACAGGGCCTCGCCGCCCCGCCACAGCAGGTCGTTGGCGTCGTTCAGGTCGTGGCCCCCCTTGCACAGGACGCTGCACCCGTAGCGCTGGCTGATTTCCATAGCCGCCTGCTCCATCTGGGCGGGGGAGGTGATGGGGTGGCCCGCCAGAATCTCCGCCTCCGGGATGTTGGGGGTGGCCACCTCCGCCAGGGGCAGCAGCTCCGTCACCAGGGCGTCCACCGCGTCGTCCCGCAGCAGCTTGGCTCCTGAGGTGGCCACCATCACCGGGTCCACCACGATGTGCCGGGCGTGGTACTGCTTCAGCTTCCGGGCGATGACCCGAATCAGGTCGCCGGAGGAGACCATGCCGATTTTCACGGCGTCGGGCGCAATGTCTGTAAACACGGCGTCCAGCTGCTCCTCCAAAAAGGTGGGTGTTGCCTCCAGAATGTCTGTGACGCCGGTGGTGTTCTGGGCAGTCAGGGCGGTGATGGCGCTCATGGCGTATACGCCGTTCATGGTCATCGTCTTGATGTCTGCCTGGATACCGGCGCCTCCGCTGGAATCGCTTCCGGCGATTGTCAATGCTGTTTTCATGTTTCATACTCCTTTTCTGATGCAGCATCTTTTATTACGCGACGCAAGGTGGTGCCCCCGATGCGCCCCGTGAAACCGGCTCAAAGGAGCCGCAGTTTCCTATGCAGTTGTTTCAGAGCTGCCCCGCCAGCCGGAACAGCTCCCTGGCGGCTTCCTGCACGTCCTCCTGGGCGAACAGGGCGCTGACCACCGCAGCCCCCGCCAGGCCGCAGCCCCGCAGCCGGGGCAGGTTGCCCCGCGTGATGCCGCCGATGGCCACCACGGGGATGTTCACCGCCGCCGTGACCGCTTGCAGCGTCTCCCTGGGGATGGGTTTGGCGTCGGTTTTCGTCCCTGTCACAAAGGCCGCGCCGCAGCCCAGGTAGTCCGCCCCGGCCCGCTGGGCGGCCACGGCCTGGGCGACGTTGTGGGCGGATACGCCGATGAGCTTGTCCGGCCCCAGCAGCGCCCTGGCCTGCTCCGCCGCCATGTCCTCCTGACCCACATGGACGCCGTCCGCCCCCACCGCCAGGGCCAGCTCCACGTCATCGTTCACCAGGAAGGGCACGCCGTACCGGCGGCACAGGGCGCAGAGGCTTTTCGCCTCTGCCAGAAGCGCCTCGCCGGTCAGCGTCTTTTCCCGCAGCTGGACGATGGTGGCCCCGCCCAGGATGGCCTGCTCCACCTGGCTTTCCAGCGTGCGGCCGTGGAGCCAGGCGCGGTCCGTCACCGCGTACAGCCGCAGCGTCTCCGGGTTCAGCTTCATTTTCTACCCCTCCAATAAAAAATGCCGCAAGCGGCCAAAGAGAGCCGTGCTTGCAGCATTGAATCAGTCTCCCTACGTTGGCATTATCCAAATCAGGTTCTTCGGGTCACGGCGATGCAGCCGACTCTCAGCCCGCTCCGGCGAGCTCCCCGTTTCGTTGTCGTATGTTACTATACGCCCTTTTCCGGCAAATTGCAAGGGGCGCTTGACAATTTCTGCCTGCTCCTCTATAATGGATAAAGACAAATCAGGGGAGCCTGTTCTTTTGGCTGAGAGGAAGTTCGACTTCGACCCTTATGACCTGACGTGGATCATGCCACCGTAGGAAGCATTCGTTTCGCACAGCTGGTTCTGTGCCGTTTTGTTGTTCCGAGGGACGCCTGTCAGGCGCCCCTCTTTTTGTTGCCCCGGCAAATAGAATGGAAAAGGTGGTGAAAGGCTGACGCGGAGCGTTGCCCCAACGGTAACAGGGGCCCGGCGGAGGGGGAGCGCCCTGCGCCGCGGTACATAGCGATGGGAAGCCGTGTTCCGGCGTGAGAGGAGGCCAGTAAGCCTCGACCGAAGGCAGAGGGCCAGACTGCCCTCCGCCCATCCCCTGTGGGTGGCTATTTACCGAAGCCTGCTGCGCCATCCACCCAATTCATTCTGTTTCAAGGAGAAATTATCATGAGAAGTCAATCAACCAGAAAGCTGACCGTTGCCGCCCTGCTGTGCGCCGTCGCCGTGGTGGGCAGTATGTTCTCCGTCCCCGTGTTCGGCAGCAAGTGCGCCCCGGTGCAGCACATGGTCAACATCGTCAACGCCGTGCTGCTGGGCCCGTGGTACGGCGTGGTGTCCGCCTTCGTGTCCAGCCTGCTGCGAAACCTGCTGGGCCTGGGCAGCCCCATGGCCTTCCCGGGCAGTATGTGCGGCGCGCTGCTGTGCGGCCTGGTGTACGCGAAAACGAAGAAGCTGTTGCCCACCCTGATTGCAGAGGTGTTCGGCACCGGCGTGCTGGGCGGCCTGGCGGCCTATCCCGTCTCCATCCTGATTATGGGGAACGCCGCGGCGGACATCGCCTTCTACGCCTACATCGTGCCCTTCCTGATCTCCACCGTGGCGGGCTCCATCCTGGCCGGTGTGCTGGTCTTTGCCCTGCAAAGGAACGGCGCGCTGGAGGGCATGAGGGCCTCATTGGAGCGCTGACCGATGGACGCCACGCTGCTGGCGGCGCTGAGGGAGAAGCGGCCGCTGATTCACTGCATCTCCAACATCGTCACCGCCAATGACTGCGCCAACCTCCTGCTGGCGGTGGGGGCAAGCCCCATGATGGCCCAGGCCCCGGAGGAGATGGAGGAGATCTCTGCCGCTGCCGGGGCGGTGGTGCTGAACACCGGCACCCCCAGCGGGGAGAAGTTCACTGCCTGCCTCCGGGCCGGACGCGCCGCCTGCCGGGCCGGGATACCCGTGGTGTTGGACCCGGTGGGGGTGGGGGCCAGCCGCTGGCGGCTGGAGCAGGTACAGGCGCTGCTCAAAGAGGTGCAGCCCTCCATCGTTCGGGTGAACTACGGCGAAGCCGCCGCCCTGCTGCGGGGCGGGCAGGCGGAGCGGGGGGTGGACAGCCTCCCGCCGCCGGAGCGGGACGCCGCCGCTGCGGCCGGGGCGCTGGCCCGGACGCTGTCCGCTGTGGTGCTGCTCAGCGGCACCGAGGACGTGGTGACGGACGGCCGAAATGTCATAACCGTATCCGGCGGCAGCAGCTGGATGCGCAGCGTCACCGGGGCGGGCTGTATGCTGTCCGTCCTCTGCGGCGGGTTCAGCGCCGTAGCTGCCACGCCGCTGGAGGGGGCCGTCTGTGCCGCCCGGTTCTGGAAGCGGGCGGCGGCGCTGGCGGAACGGGACGCCGCCGGGCGGGGCATGGGCAGCTTTCGGGTGGCGCTGTTCGATGCGGCCTATCGGCTGTCCTGCGGGACGGAACAACTGAATGACTGAGCGTTTCCCCTGGTAGGATTTTGCGAAGATTTGAGCTGCCTCTCGTCAGGTGGCCTGCTTTCCTCGCGCTGCCGGGAAAACGGCAAAAACGGCTTAGGAGAAGGTTCCGGAACCTCTCTTAAGCCGTTTTCTTTCCCCGCCTCCGGGCCCTCGTCCTCGCCCTGGGAGAAAGTTCTCCCTAAGCGGACGGCAGCGCCGCGCCTGCCTGTCCTCTTGCATTTCCGTCCGCAATTTGGTAAACTGAACCGTGAGAACAGGCGTCTGCGGATGTCTGCAGCGCCGGAACGAACCGCCTCCCTTTCGGGAGGCTCAGGAGGACGAACGATGCCCTTTGTCTATGTTTCCATGCCCTTCGAGGGTGAGCGCCGGGCGGAGCTGGAGGCCGCCCTGCCCGGCGGTGCATTTTTCTACTGCCCCGCGCCGGAAATCGACGACGCAGCCCTGGCAAAGGCCGATGTCATCATCGGCAACGTGCCCCCGGCCAGGCTGGCCCTGGCCCAAAACCTGCGCTTCCTTCAGCTGAACAGCGCAGGCTCCAACGAGTATGCGGCCCCCGGCGTGCTGCCGGAGGGCGTGGCGCTGTGCAACGCCAGCGGCGCATATGGCCTCGCCATCTCCGAGCATATCCTGGCGGGCGTCCTGACGCTGATGAAGAAGCTCCACCTCTACGCCCGCAATCAGCAGGGCCATGTGTGGCGCAGCGAGGGGCAGGTGCGCTCCATTGCCGGTTCCACCTTCCTGATCGTGGGCGCGGGGGACATCGGCGGCACCCTGGCGTCCAAGGCCAGGGCGCTGGGGGCCTACACCATTGGCATCCGCCGGACAGCGCGCGCCCTGCCGGAGACCCTAGATGAGGGGTACACCCTGGACGCATTGGACGAGTTGCTGCCCCGGGCCGATGTGGTGGTCCTCTCCCTGCCCAAGACGCCGGAGACCACCCATCTGATGAACGCCGCCCGCCTGAGGCGCATGAAGCCGGACGGCATCCTGGTCAACGTGGGCCGGGGGGACTGCGTGGTGACGGATGACCTGGTGGCCGCCTTACAGACAGGCAGCATCGGCGGCGCGGTGTTGGATGTCACCGACCCGGAGCCGCTGCTGGAAGGGCATCCCCTGTGGAACTGCGAAAACCTGGTGCTGACGCCCCATGTCTCCGGCTTCTACCACCTGCCTGCGACGCTGTACAACATCCAATCCATCGCCATCCGCAATCTGGCCGCCTGGGGCAGAGGGGAAGCGCTGGAGAATGCGGTGGACTTTTCCACCGGCTACCGGAAGCTGCCGGGATGAGGCACGGAAATCCATGTTGCGGGCTGCCGTTATGAGGTAACTCAGAGGGCGTTCCAGCGCCCGGAGTTTCAGGAGGACTACCGGCGCTGGATAGCGGAGCGGAAGGCACAGGGTAAAGGTTAAGAGCTCTTTTTTTAAACCTAATTCACGACAAATTCACGACATGAGCGATTCTTTCAATTCAAAAATCCACCAAAAAGTTAGAAAAACAGCCGTTTTCTTATTGAAAACGGCTGTTTTTATGGTTGCGGGGGGAGGACTTGAACCTCCGACCTCCGGGTTATGAGCCCGACGAGCTACCAACTGCTCTACCCCGCGATATAAAATTTGGTGCCGGAGACCGGGATCGAACCGGCACGTGATTTCTCACGGCAGATTTTAAGTCTGCTGCGTCTGCCAATTCCGCCACTCCGACGTGTCGCACTCTCAAGTGCCTGATTATCATAGCACACCGCCCCCCGTTTGTCAAGGGTTAATTTTTCTTTTTTCGGGTGGGGGTCGGGGATTCCCAGAGAAGCGCCCGCCCCCGCGTGCTTTGGCGGCTCTTCTCCAGGCTTATCCCCTGCGGGCGGACGCAATTCCTTTTGCACGGCGTTCCCGGTGTTGCGGGTGGGTCAGCTCCCGATCACCAACGCGGCCAGCTCCTCCAGCACCAGCAGGAGGCAGGACAGGAAGTCCGTCTTTCTCCCCTCGCTGACCGTCACCAGGGCGTCCTCCGGCACCCCTTCCACCTGCACCTGGTAGTATTGGGCGGCGGTCAAACTGTCGATGCAGACTGACACGCTGCCGCCCCCATCAAAGGCATACTCCCGGATGGCGTTGCCGTCGGTATAGAGGTAAATCACCCCGTCCTCCCCGTCTTCACAGGCCACGGTGACGACGATTTGAGCATAGTTGGTAAAGAGAGTGTATGCGCCCACCTCCCCCACCGTGGTAGTCAGGTCCTCCTCCGTCAGGTTCCAGATGCCTTCCCCCTGGTCGTACACCAGCGGACGCCGCTGGTAGACCATGGTGTGCAGCGTCAAGGCCAGCACCGTCCCCAGGGCGGCCAGCACCAGAACGATGGCCACCGCTGCCACCGCCCGCCTGACCTTGTGGCGGCGCACCTTGGCGGCGTAGGCGCGGAGGGCGGCAGCTTCGCCGTCGCTGACCGGGGTGTCCGCGATGGGCTGGAGCATCCGCTCCCAGCAGGCCCGGCAGTCGGCGCACTGGGCCAGATGCTCCTCCACGGCGGCCCTGGTGTCCTCGGAGCAGTCCCCCTCCACATAGGGGGGCAGCAGGTCCCGAATCAGGTCACAGCTAAGCGTCATAGTGATTCCTCCTCGTCTAACAGGGTCAGCAGTTTGTCCTTGCCGCGATAGAAGGTCATCTTCGCCCAGGACTCCGACTTGCCGAAGATTGCGCCGATGTCGGCAAACTTCAGCTCCCCGAACACCCGCAGGGTGAACACCTCCCGGAACGGCTCCGGCAGGCGGTGGAGGGCCTGATGGATGCGCATGGCGCTGTCGTGGTCCTCCACGCCGGAGAGGGGGTCGCCCTCCTCCGGGATGTCCTCCGGCAGGTCGGTGAACCGCCCGGCCCGCCGCTGCTCCGTCCGCCACACGTTTTTTGCGATGGAGAAGAGCCAGGTGTCCACCGAGCTGCGGCCCTGGAACCGGTCAATGTGGAGATAGGCCCGGTAGAAGGTTTCGGCGGTCAGCTCCTCCGCCCGCTCCTGGCTTCCCGTCAGGGAGAGCAGATAGCGATAGACCTTGCCGGAGCTGTTGCGGTAGAGCGCTTCAAAGGCGTCCACGGGGTTCCCTCCCTTCTGTCTGTCGGCTATTGGTTAGACGGGGAAACGCCGGAAAAGTCACAGCGATTATAGCAAAAATTTAAGGAATCTTCAACCATGCGTTTTGAAGGAAACGCCTCCCCTCCGCCGAAGCGAAGGGGAGGCGCTGTAAAAGGTTGAAAGCCCTCAGTCCGCCGGGGTGAAGGTCTGTACAACGACCTCCCCCGTATCGGTTTTTACGGACAGCGTAATGGAGGCAATCTCCCCGGTGTCCACCAGGCGGTTGAAGCAGTAGTTCACCCCGTCATCATCAAAGTAGCTGATCGTCCAGTTCATAACATCCTCGTCATCCACGGTGTACGCTGTGCCGTCCGCATACTGAATGACGCAGGACGCAATGCCGCCTATGGGCGCTGTGTCCAGCGTCTCCAGGGTGAGGCCAACGGCGGACACGGCCCCGGCATTGCCGCTCCCGTCTGTCAGCGCCACTGTGGGAACGTAGCTTTCCGGTGTGAAGGTGACGGTCGTTTCCGTCTGCTCCAACTCGCCCGTCTCCGCATTCTCCTGCCAGATACCCAGCCGCATCAGGATGGACTCGCCGCTTTCGTACCCGTCTCCGTCCTCCTGGAAGGCCCCCAGGTAAGCCACCAGATGCAGCTCCGTGTCCGTACTGACATCGGACAGGAGGCAGGTGCTGGCATCCATCATCTGCCCGGAAGCCGTGGAAAAAACGGGTTCCACCAGGCCGTCCCCCTGGTTCCAGTCAAAGGCGATCTCGCCGTACCCGCTGTCCGTCCAGCCCTCGACCCCGTCCGGGTTGGACAGGGTGTAATACAGGACGCCGGTCCCCGTCTCGTCCAGGAGGAACTGCTGGAAGGTATAGGTGTAATTCCCTATCGTTACGACGGCATCCACATTGGAGACATAGTCTCCCACTGTCCTGTCCGTCAGCGCTTCCTCCACGGCAACCCGCTCCTGCTCCGGCAGAGCGATGATTGCGCCATCGGTTCCCACCATCATCGCCGGGTCCGTGGAGATGCCATCCTCGCCAAAGGCGGCGCTGGCAAGCGCCTCCGCGTCGCCCTCCGTGGCCGGGGTCAGGACGGCCTGGAGTTCACTGACCCAGCCCGCCGCATAGGCTGCACCGCCCAGCCCGCCCAGCAGGACGCAAACTGCGGCAGCCGCTGCCACCGGACGGAGGCGGCTGTGCGCCGTGTGGACGTGTGCTTCTGCCCGGCGCATTGCCGCTGTGACCGTCCCCTTCGGGGCGTGAAGTCCCTGGACCTCCTCCTTGTATTGCCGTTCGTTAAACTGATCGTTCATTCTGTTGCAACCTCCTTCAAATCCTGTTTCAGGCGTTCCCGCCCCCGGGCCAGCCGCGTCCGCACGGTGGCGGCCGGAATGTGGAGCAGCTCGGCGATCTCCCCGGTGTCGTACTCCTCATAGTAGTAGAGATAGATCACCATCCGGTATTTGGCCGGAAGGCGCATCACCGCCGCCAGAGCGCCGCCCTCCTCCGGCCCGGCTCTGCCGTGGCCGAAGGGGTCGTATAGCGTGACCGGCGGTGCAGACGCCTCTCCCAGCTCGTCCAGCGATTCTGTATGCCGCCAGCCGGACCGGAACAGGCTCTTGCACTCGTTGACGGTGACGCGCACCAGCCAGTTCCGCACATGGTCCTGGGAGTCAAACGACTTTTCACTCTGATAGAGCTTGATCAGCACGTTTTGCGTCACATCCTCGGCGTCCATTTTAGTTCCAAGGTAGTGAAACGCCAGTCGGAACACCATGTCTGTATACTCCTCCGCATAGCGGAGGAAGCTGTCGTTTGTCATAGATTCATCACCTCTGTGAAGGGCCCTTCACCAGGAATACGATCGAGATGGCGAATTTGTTTCAAACCGGGGGGAACTTTTTTTAGCCTCCGCAGAAAAAAACAGGCCCCGCCCAGGGGCCTGTTTTCTAATATTTATGATAGCGTGGGACTGTCAAAGGGTGATCCGCTCCATATCCTCCGGCACCCAGATGTTACCGCGATACACGCTTCCCGCCTCGGCGGTGAACCGCTCCCTGCGGTCCTCGCCGTAGTCCCGGGTGTGATAGAGCACCAGGTTCTTCGCGTGCAGCGAGGCGGCGTTGCGGCCCGCGTCCAGGGCGGTGGCGTGGCTGATGCGGTAGGGGTGATGCCGCTCCCGGTCCTCGTACAGGCAGAAGGCTTCGCTGAGCAGCCAGTCCGCCCCCTCCGCGTAGGGGCGGCAGCCCTCCTGGAAGGGCTCGTCCCCCAGGGTGACTACGGTGACGCCGCCGGGAAGCAGGGCGCGGAAACCGAACTGCCTGAGCTTGACGGAGTGGATGTCAAAGGCGGTCAGGGTCAGCCCAGCCGCCGCCACCGTCTCCCCATCCTCCACGGGGCACAGGAGGATGTGGCTGCCGAACAGGCCGTAGACCGGCCCGCTGAGGGCGGTGCGGCAGATGGTGTCCACCAGCTCACACAGCTCCCTGTGGGCCAGCACCCGAAGCGTCCCCTCATAGCCGCCCCGCTGCATCTGCTGCCCGATGGCCCGCAGCACCCAGATGGCCCCCAGCAGATGGTCGGTGTGGCCGTGGGTCAGGAAAATGGCGCGGATGCGGTTCAGGTCGTAGTCCAGGCTGTGAAGGCGCTTCACCGTCTCCAGCCCGCCGCCGCCGTCCACCAGCAGGGACGCCCCGGGCTGCTCCAGCAGCCAGCAGGTGTTATAGCGCAGCATGGGCATGGCGTCGCCGGTGCCAAGGAAAAGGATGGTGGTTGACATGGGGCCTCCTTTTATGGGGTGGGAATGCTTATATAAGGAGATGAAAGACAAGCGTTGTACCATCTAACGATCTATGATTGTCTTGCTATCTCGGAGTTCTAGCAGATCCTCCAAGTTTGTCGGATAAAAGTCATATTCATATCCGTTTTGGTCCTGCATAATCAGGTGGTTAGGCTGATTTTTCCATTTGAAATGAAGTCCCTCCGACCAGGTATCATCTCCATCATGCCAGGTAATAATCAGAACGTCATTCAAATCTCCGGATTCAATTTTTACTCTGTCACAAGAGGAATCATTGGTCACTATCCAATAAACATATCCCTCGTCAAAATCTATAATATAATAGCTGCTGCTAAGTAAAGTATTAAGTCCGTTCTTGTAAGCATAAACACCGGAATTGCCGTTCTTTACGGTGTCTTTGCTGTTCGTGGAGTAGGATACCGATGTGTCCTCTGCCTCCGATGTTTCACTTTCGCTTGCTTCGCTGCTTCCGTCGCTGGCAGATTCCGACGCGCTCTCGTAGTTCGGGTCATCCTCCACATCCATATGGTATGTGATAACGATTGGAGCATCTTTCTTAAAGATTTCTCCCTCACTGAAACTCGTGGTCCCGTCTACTGAGATACTGTCAACCCCGCCTTCCGATGCAAACAGACCTACAACTATGTCATAGACGGGCTCGGTGGAGATATTCGTAAAGCCAGCAGCGGCAAGTTCCTCCATAACCTCCTGATAATCGTCATTCGAATACATATAGGATGCTTTCGGCATGGCTGCTTCATCTTCCCCAGGTATGAAACTGGCGAGGTAGGATTGTACATCAGAAAAAGCGTACTTCTCATTTTCCAGGGTAAAGGCAACAAAAACGGCGTCCTTCCAATAGGAATTATTGTCGGCGTCCTCCATAGTGATAGTAAAGGATGTATGTTCTTCGTCTGTCCACTCGAAATCTGTTTCACCGTCACCTGTGTCGATTACGCACAAATCGTAGCCATAAACGAAATCGTCATCTGTGCTTGTCCGGCTCCACGTTTCAAATTTAACAAGCGTTTCGGTCAACGGAATTGCCCTGTAGGTATGCCAGTTATCATTTGTGTAAACATAACAGGCGATTTCGTCATTCCAGTTTGACCCCTTATACCTATCGCTATCGCTGATATTGATTGTGAAAGTAACAGAGTGAGCTGTTTTCATCCGGCTGTTGTCAGAATCCTGAAGGGTTATCGTGAAAGCGGTTTGTTCATCGTCCAGCCAAGTGAATCCGTTTTCGCTGTCATTGATTTTATATGTGCCAACATCGTACTGATAGTCGACTGTTTTGGAAGAAGCCTTGGACTTGCCCCAGTTTTCGACTTGGATGATGGAATCTGAAATAGCCGTAGCAATATATACGTTCCATTCATCACTCATGTACGCATATTCTGTGCCTTTTTCTATTGTATAATTAGTTTCTACTACGGCAGGCTCTTTATCTTCTTCCTCAACAATCACCTCGGCGGCAACCTCACTCGATGCCTCATCTGTTATGGGGGTGTTTTGCGTGGAGACAGTGGTGTGCAAATTACTTGTACGGTTTCCTGTCCCGAAGTAAACATTAACATTAGGAATAATTAAAAGTGCTGCGCATACCAAAACAAGATATTTTAACCATCTCTCTTTAACCTTAAGAATGCCCATATGCAGCAGAACAGCAACCACTACCCCAGCAAGCTGCAACACGGACAGAAAGATTGCAAACCTTTTCCCGGTGCAAAGTGCCACGATAAGCAAAAGAATCATAACGGCACAAAGCACAGTCGAAACTTTGCAAAATAAATCCATGCTGTTCCAAACGCCTAGCAGTTTCTCTTTTATTCGGTCGGCCATGGTGGTCTGCTCAGTATCATTTTCTGTGGTTGTGTCGGTAGGAGTAATCTCATATCCGCAAGCTGGGCAAAATGTACCTTTCTCTGGGATTTCTGCTCCACAATTAGGGCATTTCATAGTTAAAACTCACCTTTCACGAATCAAAAAGTCTTGACGCTTATAATCATCGATTCCGTAAAAATATCATACTCCAAAACAATATAAAAAGCAATAACAACCTTAAAAATATTAAAGGAATCCCCGCGCACAGAGCGCAAGCAAAACACCCCCGCCGGTCAACCCGGCGGGGGTGCGCAACGTGTTCAATAGGGCAACGCTGTCCCGTCCTCCAGCACGCCCACCCAGTTCAGGCGGCTCTTGATGGTGTACTTGGGCGCTTCATAGGTGGGCTCCCGGCCCTTCCCGCCGTCCCGGCGGAACCAGCGGCCATGGATGCCGGCTTCCACCTGCAATCTGGCAGGGGCGTCCCCGTCCATCCGTCCGGGGTACAGCTCTGCCGCGGCGGCTTCAAGGGCGGCCTGCTCCACGCTGCCCGCCTTTCTGTAGATGGCAATCAGCTCCTCACAGGTGTAGCCCCTGGCTTCTTCCAGTTCCATAGCATCACCACCAGGGCAGGTCGATGGGGACCCCGCCGTTCAACAGGGTGAGGACGATCAGGACGATGACGGCAATGATAATGACCTTGGTCATCTTTCTGGCGATGCCCAGCACCAGAGAGACGATGCAGAGGCCAACCAGCAGGTTCATCAAATCAGTCGTAGTCATAACGATTTGGGTTCCTTTCTAATAAAGTGTGCGAATCTCCAGGGGCGGCGGTCACTCCCGGATGACGTAGCCCACGCCCCGCACCGTCTCAATGAGTTGCAGGCCGTAGACATGGTCGATTTTATTGCGGAGGAAGCGGACGTAGACATCCACCGTGTTGGTTTCCCCGGCGTAGTCGTAGCCCCAGACGGTGGTCAGCAGGGTGCTGCGGGACAGGACGGTGCCCTTGTGCTCCATCAGGCAGCGGAGCAGGTCGAACTCCCGGCGGGTCAGCGCCACCTCCTGCCCGTTCACCTCGACCCGGCGGCGGGAGCGCTCAAGGGTCACCGGCCCGGAGGTCAGCAGGTCCGCCGTCTCCCCGCCTTGCCCTATGGGGAAGGGGGTGCGCAGGGCGCAGCGGATGCGGGCCAGCAGCTCCTCAATGTCGAAGGGCTTGGTGATGTAATCGTTGGCGCCGGCGTCCAGCCCGGCCACCTTGTCCGCCACGTTGTCCCGGGCGGTCAGCAGGATGACGGGCACGTTCCGCCCGTCCCTGCGCAGGCGGCGCAGCACCTCGATGCCGGACAGCCCGGGCAGCATGATGTCCAGCAGCAGCAAATCCAGTTTTTCGTTCAGCGCCAGCTCCAGCCCGTCCCGGCCGTCCGCGGCCAGGGTGACCTCGTAGCCCTCATAGCACAGCTCCAGCTCCAGCATTCGGGCCAGCTGCGCCTCATCCTCTACAATTAAAATCCGTTCTGCCATGGAGCAGCCTCTTTCTCTCTCTGCACGGGCGGCGCGCCGTGGGCGCAGCCCCGTTGGTCGCTTACAGCCGGGCCACGCCGGTCTGCCGGGCGGCCTCCGCCACGGCGGAGGCCACGGCGGGCCGCACCCGCTCGTCAAAGGCGTAGGGCAGGATGTAGTCCGGGTTCAGCTCCTCCTCCGACACCAGGGAGGCCAGGGCGTTGGAGGCGGCGATTTTCATGGTATCGTTGATGTCGCTGGCCCGCACGTCAAACGCGCCCCGGAAGATGCCGGGGAAGGCCAGCACGTTGTTGATTTGGTTGGGGAAGTCGCTGCGGCCGGTGCCCACCACCGTCGCGCCCGCCTCTTTCGCCAGGTCGGGCATGATCTCCGGCGTGGGGTTGGCCATGGGGAACAGGATGGCCCCAGGGGCCATATGGCCCACCATCTCCGGCGTCACCATCCCCGGCGCGGATACGCCGATAAAGACATCCGCCCCCTCCAGCACATCGGCCAGGCTGCCGCTGCGCCTGGAGCGGTTGGTGATGGCGGCGATCTCCGCCTTGGCGTCGTTCAGGCCCTCCCGGCCCTCATAAATCGCGCCCTTCCGGTCGCACATGATAACATCGCTGAGGCCCCGGGCAATCAGCAGCTTGATGATGGCGATGCCCGCCGCACCGGCTCCGCAGGTGACCACCCTGATGTCCTCCATCCGCTTGCCCACCAGCTTCAGGGCGTTGGTCAGGGCCGCCAGCACCACCACGGCGGTGCCGTGCTGGTCGTCGTGAAAGACGGGGATGGAGCAGCGCTCCTTCAGCTTCCGCTCGATCTCAAAGCAGCGGGGGGCGGAGATGTCCTCCAGGTTGATGCCGCCGAAGGAGCCCTCCAGCAGGGCCACCGTATTCACGATGGTGTCCACGTCCTTGCTCTTGACGCACAGGGGTACGGCGTCCACCCCGCCGAAGGCTTTGAACAGGACGCACTTGCCCTCCATCACCGGCATACCGGCCTCCGGGCCGATGTCGCCCAGGCCCAGCACGGCGCTGCCGTCCGTCACCACCGCCACAGTGTTCCAGCGGCCTGTCAGGTCGTAGCTCTTGGCGGGGTCCTTCTGAATCTCCAGGCAGGGCTGGGCCACGCCGGGGGTGTAGGCCAGGGACAGGGCCTCCTTGTCCTTTACCGCCATCTTGGGCACGGTCTCCAGCTTGCCGTGCCATTCGTAATGCTTTTTCAGGGATTCCTCTGCGTAATTCATGGTGCAACCGACTCCTTCACGTTTTTTCCAACAAAGTCATTATACTCCGCCCCTGCCGGTTTGACAAGCGGGCTTTTCTTCTCCCCACGGAAATCAATTTTGCAGCCGACAAGAAAACCGGTTTTCAGCGGAAAGTAATTGCCATTTCGGCGCAAAAGTGCTATGATAATTCTGCCGGAGGTCCCCGAAGGGAAGAAACAGGCAGGAGGAAGCCATATGCTCAGCAAGGAAGAGATCATCGCGACCAGGGAGTGGCAGGCGCTGAACCGGATTTGGAAGACCATGACCGCCGCCCAGCGGTCCACCGTGCAGGAGGAGTTTAAGTGCCTGACCGACTTCGTGAAGGAAAACGTGGGCAAGGACCCGGCCACCTCCTATTTGGAGGGCCTCTCCCCGGAGGCCCGGAAGTTTTTGCTGGACGAGGTGAAGGCCGGGGAGCCGAACCTGTACCACAGCCTGATGAGCGTCATCGGGGGCAGCCTCTTTGAGAAGCAGGAGGACGTGCTGGCCTACTACCTGCTAAAATACGGCAAGTCCCGCCCCTATCTGTCGGAGCATCTGCCGCTGGTGGAGGAGATTCTGTCCCTGTGCTGGAAGCGGCAGCTCGAGCAGGGTTTCCGCCCCGGGGAGGGATTCTAGGGGCCCCTTTGAACAAACACAATGCAGCTGCGGCGTTCCGGCGATTCGTTCGCGCCAGAACGCCGCAGCTGCGTTTTTCCTGTCGTTACAGCGTGAAGAGCCGCTTGCTCAGCGCCAGGTGGACGCCGGAGGGATCGCTGTTCTGGAAGGTAATCTGTCCCTCGTGGTCAGGGCGGTTCCGGAGGTTCCCCTGCTCCAGCAGGAGCCGGGTCTCCCGGGCAGCACCGGCGCCCCCGTCATAGAACCGCACCCTGGGGCCGAGCACCTGCGCCATGTCCTCCTGGAGGAAGGGATAGTGGGTGCAGCCCAGCACCACGGCGTCCACAGGGTCGGCCAGGTAGGGGGCCAGCAGCTGACGCAGGAAGGCGTCCAGCTCCGGCGTGTGGAGCTTCCCCGCCTCCACGAACTCCATCAGGCCGGGCGCGCCCAGGGGAATCAGCTCCGCCTGATTCTGATACCGCTCCATCAGGGTGCGGCACTTCCCCTGATGGATGGTCAGGTCGGTGGCGAGAATCAGAATACGCCCGCCGGGGTTGCCCTCCACTGCGGGTTTGATGGCAGGCTCCAGACCGATCATGGGGACGCCCGGATAGGCCTCCCGCAGGGTGCGGATGGCCGCGCTGGTGGCGGTGTTGCAGGCCACCACCACCGCCTTCGCCCCCACCTCCAGCAGATGGGCCACATGGGCATGGGTCAGCGCCCGGACATCCTCCACCGAGCGTCCGCCGTAGGGGGCGTTGGCGCTGTCGCCGAAGAAGAGATAGTCCTCATTCGGCATGAGCCTGTACAGCTCCCGCAGCACGCTGATACCGCCCATGCCGGAGTCGAACACGGCGACGGGGCTTGTTTGCTTGTCTGTCAAGGCCCACACCTCCTGTCCCGGCTCTGGCAAACGATTCGCTTGCCGATATTATAGCACACTTTCCCCAATAGTCAAAGGAATCTGACGGGAACCGTCCGGCTGCGCCCCGGCAAGGGGCAAACCCCGCCTTCCGTCAAAGAGGGACTTGCCAAAAGGGGCGGATTCGCGGTATACTAAAGGGACCGGGCGCGCCCGCTTGCCGGTGATTCGGCGGGGAGCAGATGAACTTACCGCCCCACAGGCGGGCTCAGTCGGGCGGCGCGCCCCATCGGGAGGGAAAACCGGCATGGATGCCAGAGAAATTTTGGAACAGGTTCAGCAGGGAACCATGAGCGTGGAGGAGGCGGAGCGCTTCTTCCGCCGGGAACCCATCGAGGAAGTCAGCGACTACGCCAAGCTGGACACCCACCGTAAGCTGCGCTCCGGCTTTGCCGAGGTGGTCTATTGCAGCGGCAAGACGGTGGAGCAGCTCTGCGCCATCTTCACCCGGCTGTACGAGGCGGAGGGGGAGGCCTTCGGCACCCGGGCCAGCCAGGAGCAGTATGAGGCTGTGGCCCGCCGCTACCCCCAGGCGCAGTATGACCCCCTCTCCCGCATCCTGAAAATCGAGGGGCCGGAGAAGGCCCGCACCGGCTGCATCGCCGTCTGCACCGCCGGCACGGCGGATATCTCCGTAGCGGAGGAGGCCGCCCAGACGGCGGAGTACTTCGGCTCCCATGTGGAGCGGATTTACGACGTGGGGGTCAGCGGGCTGCACCGGCTGCTGTCCCGGCTGGAGGACATTCAACGGGCCAACTGCGTCATCGCCGTGGCGGGGATGGAGGGCGCCCTGGCCAGCGTGCTGGGGGGCCTGGTGGACAAGCCGGTGATCGCGGTGCCCACCTCTGTGGGCTACGGCGCCAACCTGGGGGGCATCTCCGCCCTGCTGACCATGATCAACTCCTGCGCCAACGGCATCGCCGTGGTGAATATCGACAATGGCTACGGCGCGGGCTACATCGCCACACAAATCAACCGGATTGCAACGCAAAGCGAGGGAAAAGCGATATGAAACTGTATTTGGAATGTGCGTCGGGCATCAGCGGCGATATGACGGTGGCCGCCCTGCTGGACCTGGGTGCGGACGAAGGGGTGCTGCGGCAGGCCCTTGCCAGCCTCCCGGTGGAGGGGTATCAGGTGGAGGTCAGCCGGGTGTCCAAGGCCGGGCTGGACGCCTGCGACTTTGCCGTGCTGCTGGACGCCGCCCATGAAAATCACGACCACGACATGGAATACCTCCACGGTCACAGCCATGACCACGAGCAGGAACACGACCATGAACACGGCCATCACGAGGAACACGGCCATTCCCACGGCCATGACCACCCCCATGACCAGAATCACCCCCACGCCCACGAGCATCGGAGCCTGCCGGACATCCTGCAAATCCTGGAGGCGGGGGCGCTGACGCCGGGGGCGAAGGCGCTGGCGGAGCGCATCTTCACCATTCTGGCCCAGGCGGAGGCTCAGGCCCACGGTGTAGCGCTGGAGCAGGTTCACTTCCATGAGGTGGGGGCGGTGGACTCCATTGTGGACATCGTGGCGGCCGCCGTCTGCCTGGACAACCTGGGTATCACCGAGGTGGTGGTGCCTGTCCTGAACGAGGGCGGCGGCTTTGTCCGCTGCCAGCATGGGAAGCTCCCCGTGCCGGTGCCCGCCACGCTGAACATCGCGGCGCAGCACGGGCTGAACCTCCACATCCTCCCGGTGGAGGGGGAGCTGGTCACCCCCACCGGCGCGGCCATTGTGGCGGCGGTGAAAACGGAGGACGCCCTGCCGGAACGCTTCCGGGTGCTGAAAACCGGCTACGGCGCGGGCAAGCGGCGCTACAGCATTCCCAGCCTTCTGAGGGCCATGCTGATCGAACCGATATAACCAGAGGGGTTCAAAAGGGCTTGCCGCCGAAGGGGTTCGGCGGCAAGCTCGGGCGGTTTGTACCGTCCGAAAAATCCCGGTTCTTTCCCGAAAAAAGCTTGACAAAGGGCCGGATTTGCGGTATAGTGAATAAGCACTTGCGAGGTGCACCGATTTGGAGAGATGTCCGAGCGGTTTAAGGAGCCAGTCTTGAAAACTGGTGATACGGCAACGTACCGTGGGTTCGAATCCCACTCTCTCCGCCAAAGTCTTTCCTACAACTTGACAGTTACGTTGATTCTACCTTTTTGCGGAAGTACTCAAGAGGTCGAAGAGGCGCCCCTGCTAAGGGCGTAGGACGGGCAACCGTCGCGAGGGTTCAAATCCCTCCTTCCGCGCCAGAAACCCACCGGAACGTTATCGTTCCGGTGGGCTTCTTTTTTTGCGTCAATGCGCAGGCGGGTCATCCGGCCCCTTCGGTGTAGAAGCAGTAGCAGGCGGTGCCGTTCCACTTCCTGGCGCTGTTCCACTTGGCGGTGACCTGGTAAACGTAGTCTCCGTCTCCCTTGAGGGTGAAGGTCAGACCCTTCGTTTCCAGCGTCTCGCCGTCAGGGATGGCTTCGGCGTTCCAGTCGTCGGTACTCCAGCATTGGACGGTGATGCTGTCCGGCGACACCTCCGCGCTGACGGTGACGGTCTCGCCGGAAACGTTCAGGCTGGGCATCCATTCCTGGCAGTACAGCGGGTGGGCCGAATCCGATGAAATGCCCGCCCAGGTTTCGCCGTCCTCATACTCCCAGGAGTAGGTACCCAGCATGGCCTCCACTGAGGCGCCGCTTTCCGTTGTGACGGTCAGGGCGGGCGGTGAGGTCTGAACGCTGCCGCAGCCCGTCAGGGTCAGCAGCAGCGCCAGGGCGAGCAGCAGGGTGAGATGCTTCTTCATGGGGATTTCTCCTTTTCTGTGTTCTATAAAAATAGACGCAAAACAGGGCGGAGCGGTCGCGGTTTTTTAAAATTTATTTTGCGCCTCCCGCTGGCGGTACTCCACCGGGGAACAGCCGTACTTCTCCCGGAAGCGGCGGTAAAAATAGCTGCTGTTCCGGTAGCCGATGCTGTCCAGGATGGCCTCCACTGTCAGGGGGGTGTTGGCCAGCAGGTAGGCCGCCTGCTGGAGCTTCCGCTGCTGGAGCAGGTCCTTGAAGCTGCCGCCGGCGTACTTTGTCAGCAGGCGGCTGAGGAAATAGGTGGGGCAGCCCAGGCGGGCGGACACCTCCGCCAGGGTGCCGGATTTGTAGTGGGTGTCGATGTATTTCAGGGTCAGGAACACCAGGTTCTGCTCCTGCTGATTGGGGTCGTCCCGGTTGATGGACTCCGCATATTGGGACAGATTCAGCAGCAGCAGCCCCATGGTGGTCTGGTTCAGGGTGTTGGTGCCGCTGCCGCCGTGGAGCAGCGTCCATACCATGTTCTCCATCAGGTTCTGCACCGGCAGGAGGTCCCTCGCCGGAATGTGCAGATAGTGGGCGTCCGTCCCCACCCCGGACAGGGTGGAGAGGAGGAAGTCCCGCAGCACGTTCTCCCGCTCGATCATGGAGATGGAGCGGTCAAAGAACTCCGGCAGGATGATGAAGTTCACCGCAATGTCCTCCCGCCCGGCGGGGAGGATCTCGTGGTACACCCCCTGATTCAGGAACAGCAGGTCCCCCTCCTCCAGGGTGATCGTCTCGGTGTCGTTCAAAATGTGGCGGGTAGTGCCGGAGCACATATATACCAGCTCCACATAGTTGTGCCGGTGCCGGGGGAAGTGGATGAACCGGGTGTGGGGGCGGATTTCGATGAGCTGCCCCTTCTCCAGCAGCTTTTGGCTGTCGATGACAAATTCCCGGCGGGAGGTGTACAGCTCCCGCTGGATGCGCTGGTTGCCGTCCAGGATGGCCTGTTCCTCCGCCGTGATGGAGCGGAGCTGGGAGAGCAGGGATTCGTTCATGGGAGATTCCTCCTCGGATGTTAGGGTACCTCTATCATACCACAGTGTTCGCCCGTTTGCAAATAAGGTCCCTCATTTCATTTCATAAAGACCTTCTTTTTTCTGCCCGGCGGCGCTACAATAATAGCATCAAACAAGCAAAAGGAGGGATTCCCATGAGTAACTACTGTCTGGCCATCGACATCGGTGCTTCCTCCGGGCGGCACATCCTCGGCTCCGTTCAGGACGGGGTCATCACCCTGGAGGAGGTTTACCGGTTTGACAACAGACAGCTGCGCAAAAACGGCCACGACTGCTGGGATTTGGACAACCTGTGGAGCGGCATCCTGAACGGGCTGAAAGCCTGCAAGACCCTGGGCAAGGTGCCCGCCACCATCGCCATTGACACCTGGGCGGTGGATTACGTCCTGCTGGACGGGGCGGACAACCTGCTGGGGGACGCCGTGGCCTACCGGGACGGCCGCACCCAGGGGATGGACGGCGTGTTGGAGGAGAAAATCGCCCCCAGTGAGCTGTACGCCCGCACCGGCATTCAGAAGCAGAGCTTCAACACCGTTTACCAGCTCTTGGCCCAGCAGCGGGAGCATCCGGCACAGCTGGAGCAGGCGGAGAGCCTGCTGATGATTCCGGACTACTTCCACTTCCTGCTCACCGGGGTGAAGAAGCAGGAGTACACCAACGCCACCAGCACCAACCTGGTGAACGCCGCCGCCAAAACCTGGGACTACGACCTGATTCGTACCCTGGGCCTGCCGGAGGGGCTGTTCGGCCCCCTGTCCATGCCCGGTGAGACGGTGGGGGAGCTGTTGCCGGAGATTCAGGCGGAGGTGGGTTTCAATGCCACCGTCGTCCTCCCCGCTACCCACGACACCGGCTCTGCCTTCCTGGCGGTACCCGCCAGGGACGACTGCGCCGTTTACCTCTCCAGCGGCACCTGGAGCCTGCTGGGGGTGGAGAACAAGCAGCCCATCACCACCGAGGCCAGCCGGGCCCAGAACTTCACCAACGAGGGCGGGGCCTGGTACCGCTACCGCTACCTGAAGAACATCATGGGCCTGTGGATGATTCAGTCCATCCGACGGGAGCTGAACGGAGTCAATTATGTGGCGGGCAAGACCGCACGCACCGCCGGGGAGCGGCAGTGGAGCTTTCCCGACCTGATTGCCGCGGCGGAGGAGGCCAGAGACTTCCCCTCCGTGGTGGACGTGGACGACGCCGGTTTCCTGGCCCCGGACAGCATGATTCAGGCGGTGAAGGACTACTGCGCCAGGACGAACCAGCCCGTCCCGGAGACGGTGGGGGAGGTTATGCAGTGCGTCTACGTCAGCCTGACCCGCCGCTATGCCGAGGCTATCCGCAATTTGCAGCAGCTCACCGGCAAGACCTACACCAGCGTCAACATCGTGGGCGGCGGCTGTCAGGACGGCTACCTGAACCAGATGACCGCCAACGCCACCGGGCTGCCCGTCTACGCCGGGCCGGTGGAGGGCACCGCCATCGGCAACTTGCTGGTGCAGTTCATCCGGGTAGGGGAGTTTGCCACCCTGCAGGAGGCCCGGGACGCCATCCGCGGCAGCTTCGATATTCAGGAAATTCAATCAATGTAAGGATGGAGGTTATGCAATGTTAGTCAACACAAAAGCGAAGGTAGGCGTCTTTTCCATCGCGCTGGGCGCGTATCTGCCCCAGTTCCCCTCCCTGGTGCCGGAGTTCCAGGCCCAGTATGAGGCGTTTAAGCAGACCATCCCCGACACGGTGGACATCGTGGACGGCGGCATGGTCACCACCAAGGAGCAGTCCCAGGCGGCGGGCGACCTGTTCCGGGCGGCGGATGTGGATCTGGTGTTCTTGCAGCTCCTGACCTACGCCACCTCCTACAATATGCTCCCCGCCGTGAAGGATTTGGACGTGCCGGTGGTGTTGGTGAACGTCCAGAAGCTGAAGGCCCTGGACTATGACCACACGGACATCGCCGCCTGGCTGGGCGAGGGCTACGCCTGCGGCGCCGTGGGCGAGATGGTGGCCGACCTGGAGCGGTTCGGCAAGCGTCACGCCGTCATTACCGGCGTGGTGGAGGGGGGCGACCCCTCCGTGCAGGCCGAAATCGAGGACTGGTGCCGGGCGGCCCAGGTGCGCCGCCGCTTCCGCCAGACCAATATCGCCCAAATCGGCCGCCCCTATCCGGGCATGATGGACCTGTACATCGACGAGTCCAACCTGTACCGCCGGATGGGCCTCTACACGAAGCAGTTCGACTGGGAGAAGATGTGGGCCATTGCCGACAACGTCACCGATGAGGACGCCATCCGCGCCAAGGCCCAGGACATCCTGGACACCTTCGACATCGAGGGCGGCGGCAGCATCGAGGAGGTCTGGGAGATGGCCAGGTATGTGGTCGCCTTTGAGCAGTGGGTGCAGGACGAGCAGCTGGGCCTCATCGCCTCCCACTACGACGGCTACGCCCAGGGCAAGGCCGGCGTGCTGGACAGTATGCTGATTCCCGCCTTCTCCATGCTCATCAAGCAGGGCACCGCCTGCGCCGTGGAGGGCGACATGAAGGTGGCCATGGCCATGAGCATCCTCAAGACCATCTCCGGCACCGGCCAGCTGGCAGAGATGTACTCCATCGACTTCAATGACGACATCGCCATCATCGGCCACAGCGGCTCCGGCGACGCAGACATCTCCGACAAAAAGCCCACCATGAAAATCGTGAAGGTGTTCCACGGCAAGACCGGCGGCGGCTACCTGACCCAGTTTTACCCCTACACCGGCCCCGTGACCTACCTGGCCATCACCCAGGACGGGGAAGGCCACTTCAAGTTCGTGGTGGCGGAGGGCGTCAACGAGGAGGGCAAGATCCTCTCCTTCGGCGACACCAATATGCGCACCCGCTTCACCTGCGGGGCGCGGGAGTTCGTCACCCGCTGGAGCGAGTGCGGCCCCACCCACCACTTCGCCGCGGCCACCGGCCGGCATATCGACACCATTTTGAAGGTGGCGAAGATCCTGAACGTGCCGGTGGACATCGTCACCCGGTAA
>JAJPXL010000156.1:0-4438 GCA_021205455.1 Clostridiales bacterium | reverse complement strand
GACGACGGCTGGCAGCAGGGCTGGCACGAGCGCAACGGCGGCAACCTGACCTACCGGATGAAGCCGGAGGAGGTGGAGGCCGTGCGGGACGACCTGTCCTTTGACGGCGAGTGGAAGGACATCGGCACCAGCGTGCCGGGCCTGGCCGGAGAGTTCTTCGTCTCCACTGGCTCCGGCAAGTATTTCCGCAACGTGATGAGCGACCCGGAGGACTCCTGCGCCATCTGCGAAATCGATGCGGCCGGGGAAAAGTATCGGGTCTGCTGGGGCCTGGTGAACGGCGGGCGGCCCACCAGCGAGTTCCCCTCCCACCTGATGAACCATGAGGTGAAGAAGGCGGCCACCGGCGGCAAGCATCGCGTCATCTATCACGCCCACCCCGCCAACACCATCGCCCTGACCTTCGTGCTGCCCCTGACCGACGAGGCCTTCACCCGGGAGCTGTGGGAGATGGCCACCGAGTGCCCAGTGGTGTTCCCCTCCGGCATCGGCGTGGTGCCCTGGATGGTGCCCGGCGGGCGGGACATCGCCGTTGCCACCAGCGAGCTGATGAAGCAGTACGATGTGGCGATTTGGGCGCACCACGGGATGTTCTGCTCCGGCGAGGACTTCGACCTGACCTTCGGCCTGATGCACACCGTGGAAAAGTCCGCGGAGATTCTGGTGAAGGTGATTTCCATGACCGGCGGGACCAAGCGCCAGACCATTCAGCCCGACGAGTTCCGCCACCTGGCGGTGGACTTCGGCGTCACCCTGCCTGAAAAGTTCCTGTACGAGAAGTAAGAAGCAGTCAGGGGCGGTGTCCCGCCCCTGAACCGCCGACGAAAAAGAGATTCCCCGCAAATGGCAGCCCTGCCCTTTGCGGGGAATTTTTGCGGTTTGGGGGACATTGCTCTTTCGGTCAGGATTGCAAAAGGAGCTGCCGCATTTGCCCTCCCGGCGCTATCGCCGGGCATCCGGCCGGCCCAGCAACAGGGCTGACACCGGCCCCACCTCCGGGCGTTGTAGCGTCCGGCCCTTCTGCCAGAGGAAGCTGTCTGCTCCGTCCGCCAGCACCTGCCACCCGTCCGGCTCCACATCCAGCGCTGCCGGGCTGTCGCCGGCGTTCCAGACGATGAGCAGCTCCTGCCACCGGTCGTCCGGCCGGTTGTCCACCCGGAAGCTGACGCACCGGTCGGTGCAGATGCGGCCGTCCCGAATCCGGCCTTTGGCGTCTGCCGATTTATCGCAAAGGCCGGGGAGTTGCTTCCGCAGGGCGATCAGCCCCCGGTAGTAGTCCACCAGCGCCCGGTTTTGCCAGGCCCGCTCCCAGTCAATCTGGTTCAGGTCGGGGGAGGCGTTGTAGCTATTGTCCATCCCCTGCTTTGTCCGGGCGAACTCCTCCCCTGCCAGCAGGAAGAGCCTGCCCTGGCAGGTGAACAGCATGGCCGCCGCCAGCCGGTTGACCTGGAGAAGCTCCGGCGTCATGCGGTCGTACCGCCGCTCTGGGTCCAGGGTGTAGACCAGCTTATCCCACAAGGTTTGATTGTCGTGGGCGGAGAGGTAGGTGATGACTTGGGAGGGCGCCGCGGCGGAGAACCGCTGCCCCGGGCCGCACCACCCGGCGGCGCAGCGCAGCGCCGCCGGCCCAAGGCCCGTTCCGCCGTTGACGAAGCCGACGCTGTCCGGCGCTAGGGCGCTCCCCTTGACGGTGTCCCGGGTGGCGTCGCAGAAGGCCCCGATGTTCCGGTCCATCCCGGACAGGTGGGCGGCGTCCGCCGGAAGGCTGCCCTCCGCCATATTGGAGGCTCCGGCCCCCCAGGGCTCGCCGTAGACCAGCTTCTCCCCCTTCCCCCAGCGCGCATCCAGGGCGGCGCGCACCGCCTCCATCGTCTCGGTGTCCAGCAGCCCCATCAGGTCAAACCGGAAGCCGTCCATATGGTACTCCTCCGCCCAGTAGAGGACGGAGTTGACGATGTACCGGCGGCACATCTCCCGCTCACTGGCAATGTCGTTGCCGCAGGCGGAGCCATCCGACCAGCTGCCGTCCGGATTGGTGCGGTAATAGTAGCCGGGCGCCGTCCGCTCCAGCCAGGAGTCCCGGTGGCTCGTGTGGTTATAGACCACGTCCATTACCACCCGCAGCCCGTTCCGGTGGAGGGCCTGCACCAGCTCCTTCAGTTCCCGGATGCGCACAGCGCCCCGATTGGGGTCGGTGGCATAGGAGCCCTCCGGCGCGTTGTAGGATACGGGGTTATAGCCCCAGTTGTATTCGGCGGGGTCGCCTCCCTCGTCCACCTGGTCGAAGTCAAAGACGGGCATCAGCTGAACGTGGGTGACGTCCAGGCGTTTCAGATAGTCGATCCCGGTGGGGAACCGACCCTCCCCCCGCAGGGTGGTGCCGGTC
Source organism: Clostridiales bacterium (assembly GCA_021205455.1). Classification (GTDB taxonomy): domain Bacteria; phylum Bacillota; class Clostridia; order Oscillospirales; family Oscillospiraceae; genus Onthomonas. The sequence goes on along the minus strand of JAJPXL010000156.1, from coordinate 2,052 downwards.
CGGGTGAAGGCCAGGTATTTGCCCCGCACCTCCGGGGGGAAGCCGCCGCTCTCCGCCCAGGAGAAGTCCTTGACGTGCAGCTCATAGAGGATGTCCTCCGCCGGTTGGGGCGGCGGGGCGTCCTCCGCCCAGCCCGGCGGGTTGGTGCGGGGCAGGTTCACCGCCATGCTCCGCAGCCCGTTCTTGCCGCAGGCCCGGGCGTAGGGGTCGCCGGTGCCCCGGCTGACGCCGTCCACCGTGACCCGATAATCGTAATAGACGCCGTCCAGGTCCCCCTGGCAGACCTGCGTCCACAGCCCCCAGCGCCCCCGCTCCAGCGGAAGGGTACAGAAGGGCTTCCCCAGGCTGCCGTCCCGGTACAGCCGCAGCTGCACCCGGCTGGCGGTGGGGGCCCACAGGCGGAACTCCGTCCGGTCTGGGTCGCAGAAGGCCCCCAGGGCGGTTCCGGCGGGAGGAACGTCCTCCCATGCCTTGCAGGGTTTATCATACTGTTTCTGGAAATTCATAGTACAAAAAGATGGGCATGATGAGACAGGTTCTGTCGCTTACGCTGCCTGGCACCATGCCTGTTGACGAAGGGTGTGATTATGAACAGAGTGGTATCCCTTCACTGCGCCAGCCATGCCGCTTACACGGTATTCCTAAAATGAAGGATACCGCAGCCATGGCTGTACTCATGCAGGGCTTCCGCAGGATGGCGGAGCCGGAGGGTTACACGGTGGAGACGGCGGGCCTCAGGGCGTTTCCCCCTCCCGCCTGTATCGCCCGGACAGCACCAGGTCGCCGGCGTACTCCACCAGCTTCTGCTTGCCCTGGGCGTTGAGCTGCGCTGCGCTGTCCATCAGCGCGGTCAGCTGGGGGTCGGCATCCGAAATGCGCAGCGTCCCCTCCACCTGCCGCAGCAGCTCATCCACGTTCCTGACCTCCTGGGTCCCCAGGAGGTAGGCCACATCCACCTGAAAATAGGACGCTATGGCGTACAGCGTTTCCAGGTTTGGCTCCCGCTGCCCGATCTCGTACATTCCGATGGCGCTTTTGGATAGCCCCAGCGCCGCGGCGAACTGCCCCTGGGTGAGCGATTGCTCCTCCCGGAGCGATTTGATGCGCTGTCCAACGGTCATGGTGCGTCTCCCCCTTTTCTGACAGGATAACACGTTTCGTGAATGATGTCAAGCCGAGTCCCACAATTCGAGATTTTAGGGGTTGACAATCGGGACAAGTTGTATTATACTGAGCGTAGGCCACAAAACGTGATTCTTATAAACGGAAAAGCGCCAGCTTTTCCCCTTAAAATCTGCCTGTTTCTCACGAATTGTGGCTGATTGTCCTGCTGCCAGCGGCAGCAGGACGCCAACCGACCCAGACGCGCCCAGGCCGTCCATCGGTCTGGGCGCAGACATATCGCCAACCCCGCGGCCTCATGCCGCAGGGTTGGCCCACACAGAAAGGAACGAAATCAAATGAACAGAACCCAAACCTCCCCCGGCCCGGGACGGCGGCCCGTCCGGCGTATTTGAAAGGGGGAACCAAATGGCTTACACGAAAACGACCTGGGCCAGCGGCAACACCATCACCGCCGCCGCCCTGAACAACATGGAGGAGGGCATCGCCGCCCTGGACAGCGCCGTCAGCGACCTCCAGGCCAGCGTGGAGACCCTGACCGAAGCGCTGGACGGCTCCGTGGCCGACCTAGCCGCCTTGGTGGGGGGTGACGCATAGTGAGCACCCTGAGCACCATCCAGGCGCAGCTCCAGTCCGACCTGGCCTCGGCCAACGAGGCCACCGGCGGGAGCAACGCCACCATCCACGACGCCATCGCCACCCTGATTGGCGGCTACGGCAGCGGGACGGATGACAGCGTTTCCTCCTTCTCCCAGCTCAACAGCACATTGGCTACCTATCTGGAGGCTGCGGAAGCGGCATACACGGAGGACAACTACGCCAGTGTGTCCGTGGTGGGAGACTACGCCACCACCGATGCGAACTATGACGACCCCGCCGGGTGTGACCTCACCATCCCCGCAGCGGGTACCCTCTACCTCTGTGATGAGG
>JAJPXL010000024.1 GCA_021205455.1 Clostridiales bacterium | reverse complement strand
AATACCCCTCCTGTACCGGGTCGGTGTTGGCGGAGGAGCAGTGTACCAGCGCTGGGGAGCCCAGCCCCGCCTCGTTGGTGCAGACGCCCCGGGCCACCCCCCAGCGCACTGCGCTGCCCAGCAGCCCGCCCCCTGCCGCCTCCGGCGTCAGGGCGGAGCGGACAATTAAGAGAAGGGCGGAAGGAATCTCCGCCCGGGCCCGGAACAGGGTGACGCAGCCCCCCGCCAGGAACAGCAGCGCCATCACCGGCACCAGCTTCTCGCAGAGGCGGCCGATGCCCTTCACCCCGCCCATCAGCACCAGGCCGCAGGCTGCGGCGGTGACCAGACCGGTGGCCAGAGGCGGGAAGCCGGTGGCCGCCTCCACTGCCGCCGCCAGGGAATTGGCCTGCACCATGTCCCCCATCCCCAGGGCGGCCAGAGCAGTGAACAGGGCGAAACACTTCGCCGCCCCGTTCAGCCCCTTCTCCTCCAGCCAGACCATGGGGCCGCCCTCCCAGGCCCCGTTCCTGCGGCGGCGCACCAGGATGGACAGGGCCTTTTCCGTCCAGCCGGTCATGGCGGACAGAAAGGCGGACGCCCACATCCAGAACACCGCCCCCGGCCCGCCAAGGGTGATGGCGGTGGCCACCCCCACGATGGAGCCGGTGCCCACGGTGGAGGCCAGGGCGGTGGAAAGCGCCTCCAGCGGGGAGAGGCCGCCCTCCGTCCGTCCCTTCGCGCCCAGAGCGCCCAGGGTGCCGCGCCACCATTGGCGGACGCCGAACAGCTGGAAGAACCCGGACCCCACCGAGCAGCGCAGCCCCACCGCCAGGAACAGGGCCAGCGTCCACGGCCCCCACACGATACGAACGGCAGCTTGTAGCATTTGATTGGCCTTCCTTTCTGAGCGTGAGAGCATCGAACTGGGAACGTTGTTTTTCCTTGGCAAAGACTGATAAAGGAGATAGGGTGTTTGCCTAATCTGTGAGCCTGCTTTTCTTAGGACAAGTTCGCTATAAAGGATTTGTCCGGCCTTCCCTTGCCAGGGAAGCGGGGGCTTACTTTTCTCGCTCCGCCGAGAAAAGTAGCAAAAGAGGGCGGCTCAAGGGGGAGCTTCGGGGCCTCGCTCCCCCTTAAGAATCCCTCTCCTATAATCCTGGGGCTTCGCGCTGTCTGGTCTATAGGTGGTCCATTAGCGAGACAGACGATGTGACTTGACACGCACCAAAGCTGCCGCCGATGGCGGCTGAGGAGGGATTGCCGCCCACGTCCCTGCCGTTGGCGGAACGGGCGGCAATTTTGTTGGCCTTTGGTCGCTGAACTCTGGCGGTAAGGGTACGCTGTTGCGCCTAATCCTGAAAACGTTGGCTTTTCATACGCTTTTTATCAGAGGTTGAAACCTTGCCTTACAATCAGATGTTATCCATCGTTGGATAATAAAATTGCACGTTCCGCCCGCCTCCGGCAGGGCGGAACGGCAATCGCACCCTAGCCGCCATCGGCGGCAGCTTTGGTGCGTAGGGGTTCCATTGTCTGTTTCCTGCGGAGCCACGGAACGGCAGAGACAAGGCGCAAGCCGGTTGCCTGATACGGGGAGATTCTTAAGAGGGGGGCCACAGGCCTCCCTCTTGAGCCGCCCTCTTTCCCCTATTTCTCGGCGGAGCGAGAAATAGGGCCCCCGGAGGGAAACAACGTTGTTCCTTCAACGAACCTTATCTAAGGAGAGCCACCCCGCCGGTCAGGCAATCCCCTTCCCCCCACTTCCTGATAGTGCGCCGACCTTTTTATTTTGCGTTTTCGCTAAAGCGCCGCCCGAAATCCTCAGGTATTTTATAGAATCCTGAAATCTTGCAAATGCCTCTTGCAATTCCCCTCCGGGCTTGCTATAATGCAGCTGTGCCTGTTGTATCCATATGGGTGGTTCCCCCACAAAATGTGGATTTACTTTCTATATGTGGTTAGTTTTACCTAATCGTATCTTGTGGCTTCTTTTTCCTGTGCCCACCAGATGTGGAATTGGTATGAGTACCGTTTTGATGGGAACACTAACCTGCAACAGGCCGCGTTCTGCCCGGCACGATGGCAGATGATAAACAAACCTGTGTTTTTGACCCATTGGAAAGGTGAGGTATTCCTATGAAAAATTTCGCGCAGTGGGAAGGCTTTGAGGGCCGCCTTTGGAAAGAGGAGGTCAACGTCAGGGACTTCATTCAGAAGAACTACCGGCCCTATGACGGCGACGATTCCTTCCTGGCAGGCCCCACTCAGGCCACCAAAACGCTGTGGGACGCCCTCCAGGCCCTCCAGAAGGAGGAGCGCGCCAGGGGCGGCGTGCTGGATATGGAGACGGAGGTGGTCTCCGGCCTGACCGCCTACGGCCCCGGCTATATCGACCCGGCGCTGAAGGACCTGGAGCAGGTGGTGGGCCTCCAGACGGACAAGCCGCTGAAGCGGGCCTTCATGCCCTACGGCGGCATCAAGATGGCAGAGCAGGCCTGCACCACCTACGGCTATCAGCCCAGCCCGGAGCTGCATAAGATTTTTAACGACTACTGCCGCACCCACAACCAGGCGGTGTTTGACGCCTACACCCCGGAGATGAAGCGGGCCCGCCACAGCCACATCATCACCGGTCTGCCGGACACCTATGGCCGGGGCCGCATCGTGGGGGACTACCGCCGGGTGGCCCTGTACGGCATCGACTTTTTGATTGAGGAAAAGACCCGCGATTTGGCCAACTGCGGCGACGGCACCATGACCGACGATGTCATCCGTCTGCGGGAGGAGATCGCCCGTCAGATCAGGGCGCTGAAGGGCATGAAGGAGATGGCAGAGATCTACGGCTTCGACATCTCCCAGCCCGCCCGGAACGCGAAGGAGGCCTGCCAGTGGCTGTACTTCGGCTACCTGGCCGCCATCAAGACCCAGAACGGCGCGGCCATGAGCGTGGGGCGTATCTCCACCTTCCTGGACATCTATATCCAGCGGGATTTGGACAGCGGCGCGCTGACCGAAACGGAAGCCCAGGAACTGATCGACCATATGGTGATGAAGTTCCGCATGGTGAAGTTCGCCCGCATTCCCTCCTACAACGAGCTGTTCTCCGGCGACCCGGTGTGGGCCACCCTGGAGGTGGCCGGCATCGGCATGGACGGCCGCTCCATGGTGACGAAGAACGACTTCCGCTTCCTCCACACCCTGGAGAACATGGGGCCCGCCCCGGAGCCCAACCTGACGGTGCTGTACTCCTCCGCCCTGCCGGAGAACTTCAAGCGGTATGCCGCGGAGATCTCCATCAAGACCAGCTCCGTCCAGTATGAGAACGACGACGTGATGAAGCCGGTCTGGGGAGACGACTACTCCATCTGCTGCTGCGTCTCCGCTACCCAGACGGGCAAGGAAATGCAGTTCTTCGGGGCCAGGGCCAACCTGGGCAAGTGCCTGCTCTACGCCATCAACGGCGGCATGGATGAGAAGCTCCATGAGCAGGTGGGCCCCCGGTACGCCCCCATCACCGGCGACTATCTGGACTATGACGAGGTCATTCAGAAGTACACCACCATGCTGGACTGGCTGGCGGGGCTGTACGTCAACGTGCTGAACCTGATTCAGTATATGCATGACAAGTATTATTATGAGGAGGCGGAGATGGCGCTGATCGACACCGACGTGCGCCGCACCTTCGCCACCGGCATTGCGGGCTTCTCCCATGTGGTGGACTCCCTCAGCGCCATCAAGTACGCCAGGGTGAAGGTTCTCCGGGACGAGACAGGGCTGGCCGTGGACTACCAGGTGGAGGGCGACTTCCCCAGGTACGGCAATGACGACGACCGGGCGGACGACATCGGCATCTGGCTGCTGCGCACCTTCCTGGACCTAATCAAGCGCCGCCACACCTACCGCAATTCCGAGGCCACCACCTCCATCCTGACCATCACCTCCAACGTGGTCTATGGCAAGGCCACCGGCGCCACCCCGGACGGCAGGAAGGCCTACGCCCCCTTCGCCCCCGGCGGCAACCCCAGCTACGGCGCGGAGCGTAACGGCCTGCTGGCCAGCCTGAACTCCGTGGCAAAGCTGCCCTACCACTGGGCACTGGACGGCATCTCCAACACCCAGACCATCAACCCCGACGCCCTGGGCCACAGCGGGCAGGAGCGGGTGGACAACCTGGTGCAGGTCATGGACGGCTACTTTGACCAGGGGGCCCACCATCTGAACGTCAACGTCTTTGGCAGGGAGAAGCTGATGGACGCCATGGAGCATCCGGAGAAGGAGGAGTACGCCAACTTCACCATCCGCGTCTCCGGCTATGCGGTGAAGTTCATCGACCTGACCCGGGAGCAGCAGCTGGACGTGCTGGCCCGTACCTGCCACGGCGGGCTGTAAGAGAACCTTTGATACGCCCCACCGGACGCCGGTTTGTCCCCTTTCTTTTCCGTTTGATAAGGAGGTTATCCCTATGGAGGCCACAGAAAGCGCCGTACTGGGCAACGTTCACTCCCTGGAAACCTTTGGCCTGGTGGACGGGCCGGGGGTCCGGTTCGTCGTGTTTTTGCAGGGGTGCCGGATGCGGTGCCAATACTGCCACAACCCGGAGACCTGGCGCATCGGCGTAGGCCAGCCCTGGACGGCCAAAGCCCTGTTCGACCGGGCCTACCGCTATCACAACTACTGGGGCAAAAACGGTGGCATCACCGTCAGCGGCGGGGAGCCGCTGCTGCAAATCGACTTCCTGATTGAGTTTTTCACCCTGGCGAAGCAGAAGGGCGTCCACACCGTGCTGGACACGGCGGGGAACCCCTTCACCTATGAAGAGCCCTTCTTCGGCAAGTTCCGGCGGCTGATGGCTGTCACCGACCTGGTGATGCTGGACCTGAAGGACACCAGCCCGGAGGGCCACAGGGCCCTGACGAAGTGGGACAACCGGAACATCCTGGACATGGCCCGCTGCCTCTCCGACATGGGGAAGGATATGTGGATACGGCGGGTGCTGGTGCCCGGCCTGACGGATGACCCGACAGAGCTGGCCCAGCTCCGGGCCTTCGTGGACAGCCTGGACACGGTGCGGCGGGTGGAGGTGCTGCCCTATCACACCCTGGGGCTGCTGAAATGGGAGGAGCTGGGCATTCCCTATCCCCTGGAGGGGGTGCGGACGCCCACCGAGGCGGAGGTAGCCCGGGCGGAGGAGATCCTGGGCATCCGGCAACAGGGAACGTTGGAGTAAAGGCAGCCGCGGCGCGGGGTGTATAACCCCCCCCCGGGGGGTTTTGGGGTTTGGCGCCCCCCGCGGGGGGGGTTGAATTGAATTTTTTATTTTATT
>JAJPXL010000060.1 GCA_021205455.1 Clostridiales bacterium | reverse complement strand
TTCCTGCGGGCGGCCAAGGGCCGCCCCTACAGAAAAGTGAAGATTTAGACTTCACTCTACTAGCCGCTGCTCAACGGAAAATCCACAAAGAAGCTCTTCACCAGCGCTGCGGCCTCCCGCAGATAGAGGTACGCCCGGTACCGTATCCCGCCGGGGACGCTGGCCGCCAGGCAGTCCACCGTCACCCCGCAGCGCCCGGCCAGCAGCCGCACCCGCGCCAGGTGGGGCGCGCTGGACACCACCAGCAGACGGGAGACGGGCAGCCCCTCTGTCTCCAGCAGCGCCATGGAGCAGGTCAGGTTCTCCAGGGTGTTGGTGGCCTGCTCCTCCAGATAGATGCGGTCGGGGTCGATGCCGTAGTCCTCCTCCAGGGCGGCGGCCATCACCGCCGCCTCGGACACGGTTTCGCCGGTGTCCACCCCGCCGGTGACCACCACCGGCACGTCGGGATGCTCCGCCAGATAGCCGGCCCCGGCGGCAATGCGTCGGTTCAGCACCGGGGAGGGTTCCCCGTCCCAGACGGCGGCCCCCAGAATCACCACGGCGTCCGGCGCGTCGCCGGACAGGGTGCTTTCCGCGCCCCAGAGCACCACGCCCTCCAGCGCCCCGAAGCCCAGGATGCCGGCGGCCACCAGGGCCACAAGCCCCCGGCGGAGCCGCCGCCCGGCCCGTCCGCCCAGGTGGAAGGACAGGGCCAGCGCCAGCAGCACGCAGCCCGCGGCCCACAGCGCCAGCGCCCCGAAGAGCATGGGCCTGCCACCGGCGGCCAGCACCGCGACCCCTGCCAGCAGGCACAGCGCCCCGGCGATGCCGGTACAAAGCTCCAGAATCCGCTTCTTCATGCCTCCCCCTCCAGCTGGAGGGACAGCTCCTCCCACGCCTCGTACAGCGCGGCCAGCTGTTCCTCCTGCTCCTCCTTCTGGGCGGAGAGATCGGTCAGTTTTTCATAATCGGTGGCATAAGCCGCCATCTCGGCCTCCAGGTCGGCCCCGGCCTGCTCGGCGGCGGCGATTTCCCGCTCCAGCTGGGCCAGCTTCTTTGCCGCCAGCTTGGTGCCGCCGGGCTGCTTGGGCTTTTCCTTTTTGGGCTTCTTCGGCTCCGGTTTCAGAACCTCCCGCAGCTCCAGGTCACGGGCTTTCTTGGCGAGCCAACCCTCGTAGTCCCCCCGGAAGTCGGTGATCTTCCCGTCCTCCAGGATCCAGATGCGGGTGGCGAATTTTTTGATGAAATACCGGTCATGGCTGACGAACAGCAGCGCCCCGTCGAACCCCGCCACGGCGGACTCGATCCACTCCCGGCTGGCGATGTCCAGATGGTTGGTGGGCTCGTCCAGAATCAGCAGGTTGATGCGCTCGTCCATCAGCAGGCACAGCTTCAACCGGCTCAACTCCCCGCCGGACAGGGCGGAGACGGGTTTGAACACGTCCTCCCCCCGGAAGTGGAAGGCCCCCAGCCGGTCCCGGGCCTCCTGGGGGGTGCAGTTCTGCTCGTAGAGCATGGTGTCCACCAGGGAGCGCTCCATGTGGTCGAACCGGACGATTTGGGGCAGGTAGCCGGGGCGGACGGCGGGGCCGAAGTGGATATAGCCGCTGTCCGGCTCCTCCTCCCCCAGCAGGAGTTTCAGGAAGGTGGTCTTGCCGGTGCCGTTGTCCCCCAAAAGGGCGATGCGCTCCCCGCCGGTGACGGTGAGGGAGATGTGGTCAAAGAGGGTGCGGTCACCGTAGGACTTTTTCAGGTTGTCCACGGTGAACAGCTCGTCCCCCTGGAAGTCCAGGGCGGTGAAGCCCATGGTCATGGCCCGCTCCCTGCCCACCGGCTTTTCCACGGTTTGCAGCTTTTCCATCCGCTTCTCCATGGAGAAGGCCCGCTTATACAGCTTATCGTTGCCCTGGAAGGCCCAGAGCTTCATCTTTTCCGCGGCCTCGGTGAGCTGGGCCACCTTGGCCTGCTCCTTCTCGTACTGGCGCAGCTGCTCCTGATAGCGGCGCTCCTTCTCCTCCACATAGAAGGAGTAGTTGCCGGAGTAGAACTCCGCCCGGCCGTCCTGAATCTCCACGATGCGCGTCACCACACGGTCCAGAAAGTACCGGTCGTGGGAGATGGCCAGGACGGTGCCCTTGAAGCCGTCCAGATAGTCCTCCAGCCACTCCACGGCGTGGAGGTCCAGATGGTTGGTGGGCTCGTCCAGGAGCAGGATGTCCGTGTCCTCCAGAATCAGGCGGCCCAGGTTTACCCGGGTCTTTTCCCCGCCGGAGAGCTGGTCAAAGGGCTGCCGCCGCATGGCGGGGGAGATGCCCAGGCCGTTGGCCACCTTGCCGATCTGCACGTCCAAATCGTAGCCCCCCGCCAGCTGAAAGGCGGCGGAGAGGCTGTCATAGCGCTGGAGGGTCTCTTTGGAGGAATCCCCGGCGGCCATCCGGGCGGTGAGGTCCTCCATCTCCGCCTCTATCCTGTGGACGCGGGCAAAGGCGGAGTCCAGCACGTCGTCCACCGTGTAGTCGGCAGGGTAGACCGGTATCTGGGAGATCAGCCCCATCCGCTTCCCCGGGGCCAGGAACACCTGGCCCTCGTCATAGTCATACTCGCCGGTGAGAATTTTGAACAGCGTGGTCTTGCCGCAGCCGTTCTTGCCCAGCAGGCCCACCCGCTCCCCGGAGCTGACGTGGAAGGTCAGCCCCCGGAGAATTTCCTCGCCGACGGTGAAGGATTTTGTCAGATTGTTTACGGATATATCGATCATAGCTAACAGTCAGGTACACCACAGCGAGAGCGCCGCAGTGTACCGATAAGAGTATTGGTTGGTTACGTTTCGCGGAACTCGCTGGCGGTCAGCTCCTTGATATAGTCCACCAGCTCCTCCAGCCGCATCCCGCGGCTGGCCTTGCACAGGATGGTGCAGCCGGGGCGGACGATATGCTCCAGCACCACCTTGGCCTCCTCCTTGTTGGGGCGGGTGTAGCACTCCGCAATACCGGCCTTCAGGGCCCCGTTGTAGATGTGCTCGGCCAGGTCGCCTACGGCCAGCAGGCAGTCGATGCCGCACTGGCCCACAAAGCGGCCCACGCTCTCGTGGAGGGTGGGGCCAAGCTCCCCCAGCTCCAGCATATCCCCCAGGACGGCCACCTTGTAGCTGCCGGAGGCCTTGCTTAGCACCTCCACCGCCGCCCGCATGGACTGGGGGTTGGCATTGTAGGTGTCGTTCAAAACCGTGACGCCGCCGGGCAGCGTTATCCGGTCCATCCGCATTTTGGTGGGGACGAAGTTCAGGATGCCCCGGCGAATCTCCTCCGCGCTCATGCCGAACCAGCTGCCCACCGCGATGGCGGCCAGGGCGGGGTAAATCATGTGGGACCCCAGGCCAGGGATGGCCTGCCGCCACTGCCCCTGGGGGGAGCGGACCTCCATCACGATATGGTCGTCAAACTGCTCGTCAAGGTCGGCGCAGCCGAAGTCGCAGCGGTTGTCCCAGCCGTACCAGAGGATCTGCTGCTCCAGCTTGCCGGAGAGGGTGGAGAGCAGGGGGTCGTCCCCGTTCAGCACGGCGACCCCCTTGCCGTTCATGCCGTTGAAAATCTCGCTCTTGGCCTTCAGGGTGTTCTCCCGGGAGCCGAGATTCTCAATGTGGGCGTCGCCGATGTTGGTGATGATGGCCACGTCCGGGTTGACGATATTGGTCAAATAGTCGATCTCCCCAGGGTGGTTCATCCCCATCTCGATAACGGCGATTTCGTGGCTGCTGTCCAGGCGGAACAGGGTCTTGGGGACGCCGATGTTGTTGTTAAAGTTGCCGTCGGTTTTCAGCACCCGGAAATGGGCGGAGAGGACGGAGGCCACCATGTCCTTGCAGGTAGTCTTGCCCACGCTGCCGGTGATGCCCACCACCCTGATTTGAAACTTGTGCCGGTAGTAGCGGGCCAAATCGCCCAAGGCTCTCATGGTGTCCTCCACCAACACATAGAAGCGGTCAGGGGCGTAGCGCTCCAGGGGGCGCTGGGTCAGCGTCCCCGCGGCAGTCGCCAGGGCAGAGTCGATATAGGCGTGGCCGTCAAACCGCTCCCCCACCAGGGGGACGAACAGGGAGCCACCTGCCATGGCGCGGCTGTCCGTGTCCACGGCGGTGATGACGGTGGACAAATCCTGACTCCCCCCCAGCAGCGTGCCGCCGGTGGCGGTGAGAATTTCTTGCAATGTGATCGGTTCCATGCTGCTTATCCCTTTCTGGCCTCCAGGGAGGCGCGGATGATGGTCTCGCACAGGTCGCCATAGCTCAGCCCTGTCACAGCGGCCTCCTGAGGCACCAGGCTGGTGGGGGTCATGCCGGGGAGGGTGTTGATCTCCAGGAACCAGGGGGTGCCGTCCGGGGTGACGATGAAGTCCGCCCGGGCGTAGACCGCCATGCCCACCGCCTCAAAGACGGTTTTCGTGTCCCGGGCCAGCCGCGCCTCCCACTCCGGCGGGATGGGGGCGGGGGTGGTCTCGATGGCTGCGCCGGGCTGGTACTTGTTTTCGTAATCATAGAAGCCCTGTTTGGGGACGATTTCAATGGAGGGCAGGGCGTGGTCCACCAGGTAGCCCACCTGAATTTCCCGGCCGGCCACATACTGCTCCAGCACCACGCTGCCCCCCAGGGCCAGGCAGGATTCCAGGGCGGCGGTCAGCTCCGCCTCCGTCTCCGCGATGGAGACGCCGATGGAGGAGCCGGAGGCCAGGGGCTTCACCACCACCGGCAGGGCGGTGCGGGCGGCGATGGCTGGGATGTCCTCTGCCGCATAGGCCACCTTCTCCCAGGCGGGGGTCTTGACGCCGGTGGGGGCCACCAGCTTCTTGGTCAAATCCTTATCCATGGCGATGGCGGCACCTACGAAGCCGGAGCCGGTGAAGGGGATGCCCAGGGTCTCCAGGGTGGCCTGCACCCGGCCGTCCTCCCCGCAGGCCCCGTGAAGGGCAAGAAAGACGATGTCCGCCATCCGGCACAGCTCCAGCACCCCCTCCCCGAAGAGGCTGTCAGACCGGAGCTTCCGGTTCCGCTTCAGGGCCTCCAGGTCGGGGGCTGTGGCCGGCACCTTCCGCCAGCCCTCCGGGATTGGCGCGGAGAACAGCTCCTCCGGGGTGCAGTCCTGCTCCTCCATGCCGAGATACATATCAATTAAAGCCACCTGATGGCCCCGCTCCCGCAGGGCGGCGGCAATCATGGTGCCGGAGGAACGGGCCACGTCCCGCTCCGGGCTGAGCCCGCCGGTCAACACAACAATTTTCATCAAGGTTCCCTCCATCAGCGGCCCCACCCAGGCGGCGGGGCGCGGAAACATTCAGTATTACTATACCATATTCCGGCCAAAAGCACAATACTTTGCCTGGGGGAATTTCCCGGCAAATCTGCGTTGTCAAATGATGTGACCCCCAGCAGTAGGAGTACAAACCTTAAGTT
>JAJPXL010000166.1 GCA_021205455.1 Clostridiales bacterium | reverse complement strand
ATATTCAGGTGCTGACGCCCATGCAGCGTGGGGTCTGCGGTGCGACCAACCTGAATCAGCTACTCCAGGAATCACTCAATCCGTCCGATGTCTATCTTCGCCGGGGCGGGACGCAGTACCGGCTGCATGATAAGGTGATGCAGATACGGAACAACTACGACAAGGAAGTATTCAATGGTGACATCGGAACGATCACCAATGTGGACACAGAGGAACGGGAACTCTCTGTTGACTTTGATGGCCGAGAAATTATCTACGATGTGACAGAGCTGGACGAGTTGGTGCTGTCCTATGCTATTACCATCCATAAGGCACAGGGATCAGAGTTTCCTATCGTAGTCATGCCATTTACCATGAGCCATTACGTTATGCTCCAGCGAAACCTGCTCTATACGGGCGTGACCCGTGCGAAGAAAGCCCTGCTCCTGATTGGCGAGAAAAAAGCAATTTACTATGCGATTCGGAATGAGACGACGGCAGACCGAAACACCAAGCTCTCACAGCGACTAATTGAGGGCATAAACTCCTTTTCCCATGAACAGGAACAAGTCGGTGTAAATCGTGAGGCTTTATTCCAGCGACTTGGAAAGTCTAAATTCCGCAGCAGATTTTCTCTGGGCGCCAATGACAGGGCTTATGTCAAGGAAAAGGGTATGGATACTGTGCGGCAGCACGCCCACGACTTCGTTGCAAAGCGCCTGGCTCCAGCCACACCTGAAAACGACGGAAAGCAAACGCCTATGCGGGGACATCCGGTCTTTATTGCACAGCACGCCACTGGCACCTGCTGCCGGGGATGTCTGGAAAAATGGCATCACATTCCGAAGGGTATCCCGCTATCGCCTGAACAGCAGGATTATGTTGTTGATGTTATCATGGATTGGATTGCACGGCAAATGGGATGCAACTGAGGAGAATACGAAATGGGATTTGAAAGGAAAGACCCAGCAAAAAACGAATTTATGCTAACCGGCCCTTTTCGGAAGAAGGGCTATGATTGGTGGTGGCACTCTTTCACCGCTGTCAATGAGGAAACCGGCAAGGAAAAACCGTTCTTCATCGAATTTTTCACCTGTAACCCGGCGCTGGCACAGGAGGAACCGACCCTTGGGCAGCTTCCGGAGAACGAGGAAAAGGGTGTGCGCCCCTCCTACCTGATGGTGAAGGCCGGCTGCTGGGGCGACGATCATTGCCAGCTTCATCGCTTTTTCCCGTGGAAAGACGTGAAGATTCACGGAAAGGCACCTTACTCTGTCGAGGCCGGGGACTGTTTTGCCTCAGATAAGCGGCTGACAGGCAGCATCTCCGTCAGCGCAGAGGAAGCTGCCACACATCCTGAGTGGATGTGTGACAGCGGAGAGCTGTCCTGGGACTTGAAAATCGAGAAACAGATCGCTTTCAATGTGGGGTACGGCACCAGCAAGCTGCTGCGTTTCCTGAAGGCATTCGAGATGTATTGGCACGCTGAAGGGATGAAAAGCACCTATAGCGGCACCATTACACTGAATGGAGCCGCCTATCGTGTCATGCCGGAGAAAAGCTATGGATATGCAGACAAGAACTGGGGCAGAAACTTCACCTCCCCGTGGGTCTGGCTTTCCTCCAACCATCTGATAAGCAATCTGACTGGGAAAGAGCTGCATAACAGCGTTTTTGACATCGGCGGGGGCAGGCCGAAAATCTATTTCGTTCCGCTGAATCGTATCTTATTGGGTGCGTTTTATTATGAGGGTGCATCCTATGAGTTCAATTTCTCAAAATTCTGGACTGGCTGTAAGACAGAGTTCTCCTGCCAGGAGACGGAGAATGAAATACAATGGCACGTCTGCCAAGAAAACCGACAGGTCATCATGGAAACCGATGTACACTGTAAAAAGTCAGATATGCTTCTTGTGAACTACGAGGCCCCGGATGGGACAAAACGGCATAACCGCCTCTGGAACGGCGGAAACGGCGTCGGGCGAATCAGACTTTACCGGAAAGGCAAAGACGGCAGGACATTGATTGATGACATAGCCGCTTATAACATCGGCTGCGAGTATGGAGAGTATCAAAATGAACATTAAAATTAACAGGATAGACGACCAGACTTGGTCTATTGAAGATGATGGTGTGCGCTTCTTCGTTTTAATTGGCACAAGAAAGGGGCTGGTCATTGACAGCGGCATGACAACGAAGAATGCCAGGGAGATTGCTGAATCTCTTACCAATCTGCCCTTGCAGCTGCTGAATACACACGCCGATATGGATCACATTGCCGGGAATGACGCTTTTAATACGGCGCTTATGAATCCCGCTGAGTACGTCAACTATTTTCAGCGGGGAGCAGTCCATTCGACGCCCACGCCGGTGTGGGATGGCGATGTCATCGACTTGGGCGATCGGCCGCTACAAGTGATTACACAGCCCGGTCATACCCCCGGCAGTATTGCACTCTTGGACATCAATCGGCGGGTACTGTTCAGTGGCGATTCTATCCAGAACGGTGACATCTTTCTGTTCGGCCCCATGCGAAATCTGATTGGTTATCGTCAGAGTCTGGACAAAGTGTGGGCGCACCGGGCCGAGTATGATCTGATTTACCCCTCCCATGCGAGTCTGCCGTTAAAACCGGAAATCATTCCTGAGCTTATGGCTGGCATGGATCAAATCCTTTCAGGAGAAGCCGCTTTCCAGACAGGCGAGAGATTCGGAGTGCCAATCAAAATCTATGATATGGGAACTGCGGTGTTCCTGTGTGATTAAGCAGCTTCGTTTTGAACGGACAATGGATGGAGGCATCAATGGATAGACAAGCCATTTTTGATTATGCGAAAAAGAAATATGGGACAGAGCCGGAGTATCTGTGGATGAAATATCCTTCTTATGCTGTCCTACGCCACCAGGATAACCAGAAATGGTACGGTATTGTGATGGATGTTCCCAAAAACAAGCTGGGGATGACGGGCGCAGAGATAGTGGATATTTTGGATGTGAAGTGTGAACCGCTGATGATCGACCTTCTGCGGCAATCTCCCGGTTTCCTCCCCGGCTATCACATGAACAAATCAAATTGGGTCAGCATCCTGCTGGACGGCACTGTTCCTGACGATACGATTCTTGATTTGCTGGATAAGAGTTTTCAGAACACTATGAAAAAGAAGAAAAAATGAACATCGTTTAGGAGGAGGCTGCCTGTGACACAAGCGGACGCACTTCCTTATGCAGATATACATAGCTCACACGACTTAAAACCTCGTGTGAGCTTATTTTTATGTGGGAGGTGAAAAGTGTGGAACAGGGTTCACGGTACGGCCCGCCCATTGAGCGGCATCCAGACGGAACGTTATATCAGATGTCCCCCAGCCAGCAGAAGCAGGCGGCAAAACTCATCAAAAAATATTGCTGCAACTGCGACAAGGGAAAATGCATTCTGCTGGACAATGGGGACGGGTGCGTCTGTCCGCAGCGGATTTCCTATTCTGTCTGCTGTCGCTGGTTTCGGAATGCGGTATTACCGGCGTTCCCGGAGCTGGAGGCGGACATTTTCAAGGACGTTTCCCTGCGGCGATGCGTGAGCTGCGGCGCGAGGTACGTCCCCGGCTCAAATCGGAGCCGGTTTTGCCCCGCCTGTGCAGCACAGAGGCGGAGGCAGAAAGACCGGGAACGCAAGCAGAAAACAAGGCACACTGTCCGCATTTAGGGGCTGAAAAAGCCCGAAGTTTCAATAAAAATGTAAGGCATAACCGGCGTTCGTGGGTAGTTTATCCCGGAGGCCGGTTTTTGCGTTTCTAAATGCGGACACAGTAAGAAAGGAGTGTTTATTTGAATCAAAAGCTAGTTATCGCAGAAAAGCCCTCGGTGGCGCAATCCATCGCCAAGGTGCTGGGGGCAAACAAACGATGCGATGGTTATCTGGAGGGAAAAGACTATATTGTGAGCTGGTGTGTTGGGCATCTGGTAGAGCTGGCAGAGCCGGACGCCTATGACCCCCATTACAAGAAGTGGTCAAAGGAAGACCTGCCCATCGTGCCGGTGGAGTGGAAATACAATGTCTCGCCCTCCACTAAAAAGCAGTTCGACATCCTCAAAAAGCTCATGCAGCAGGATGATGTGGCCAGCCTCGTCTGCGCCACAGATGCCGGACGAGAGGGTGAGCTTATCTTTCGTCTGGTTTACCACCAGTGCGGATGCACGAAGCCCTTTGAACGTCTCTGGATCTCCAGCATGGAGGACAGCGCCATCCGGGAAGGGTTTGAGAACCTGAGACCGGGAAGTGAATATGACGCTTTGTATGAAGCGGCCCTCTGCCGGGAGCGTGCTGACTGGATCGTCGGGATGAACGCCACCCGGCTTTTTTCTGTCCTCTATGGCAGAACGCTCCATGTAGGGCGTGTGGTATCCCCTACGCTGGCGATGGCGGTGTTGCGGGAAGCAGAGATTTCGGCATTCCAGCCGGAGACGTTCTACACGGTCAATCTGGCTCTCCCGGACGGGAAAGCTGCCAGCGGGAGGATGAAAGAAAAGGCGGAAGCAACCGCCCTTGCTCAGTCCTGCGTCAATGCCACCGCTGTTGTGACCAAGTGTGAACGCAGGGAAAAGAGCGAAAAGGCACCGGCGCTGTATGACCTCACCTCTCTCCAGCGGGATGCCAACCGTTTGCTTGGGTTCACGGCACAGCAGACGCTCGACTATTTACAGTCTCTGTATGAACGAAAATTAACCACTTACCCCCGGACAGACAGCCGCTACCTGACCGATGATATGGAGGAAAAGGTGCCTGCTCTGGTTGCTGTGGCAGCGACCCTGACCGGCAAAGCGGCCCCCTCGGAGCTGGCGGTGAGGCCGATCATCAACAGCAAAAAAGTCAGCGACCACCACGCCATTATCCCCACCATGAGCGCAGAACGGGCAGACCTGTCCACACTCCCCTCCGGGGAACGGGAAATTCTGCGCATGATCGCCACCCGCCTGCTGGCCTCCGTCGCCCCGCCCTATCGCTATGCGGAGACCGTTGCGGAGTTCCGGTGCGGCGAGGAGACCTTCACCGCCAAAGGGAAAACGGTGCTGGACGCAGGCTGGAAAGCCATTGAAAAGTCCGGAAAAGCAGAGAAAGCGGACACGCCCTTACCCATGATGCAGGTGGGTGAAAGCTTCCCGGTGGTATCTGCCGAGGTCAAGGAGGGGCAGACGAAGCCCAAAGCCCATTACACGGAGGACACCCTTCTCGCCTCGATGGAGCGAGCTGGGGCGGATGAAATGTCTGACGAGGTGGAACGCAAGGGTATCGGCACCCCGGCCACCCGTGCCGGTATCATCGAACGGCTGGTGACACGGGGCTTTCTGGAGCGCAAGGGCGACAAGAAGGCCAAGAACCTGATCCCCACGGAAAAGGGCAATGCACTCATCACCGTTCTGCCGGAACAGCTCCAGTCCGCCTCCATGACGGCAGATTGGGAGGAAAAGCTGCTGAAAAT
>JAJPXL010000106.1 GCA_021205455.1 Clostridiales bacterium | reverse complement strand
CCAAGGGCGTGCGCCCTGCCCGGGAACCCCCTGACCCCGCGCCTCCGCCCTCCGCCCCCTGAGGAGTGACGCGGATTGATGAATCATAACCTTAAAATTCTGACAAACTACGGCCCGCCGCCAAGGGGAGCGTTCGGGCCAGGAAAGGAAGGATAGTCTAATGATTAGACGACTGATCCCTTATTTTAAGGGGTACGGCAGACAGGCGCTTTTAGCGCCCACCCTCATCACATTGGAAACCATCTGCGAGCTGATTTTGCCCCTCCTGATGGCGCAGATCATTGACGTGGGTATCGCTGACAGTGACATGGGGGTCATCCTCCGCATGGGCGCGTTGATGCTGGTGATCTCCTGCATCTCCATGACCTGCGGCACCCTCAGCGCGAAATACGCCGCAGAGGCCTCCATTGGCCTGGGTGCCAACCTCCGCAGCGCGGAGTTTGACCAGGTCAGCAAATTCTCCTTTGCAGACATTGACCACTTCTCCTCCTCCTCGCTGATCACCCGTATGACCAACGATGTCACCAACATCCAGAACACCACGGCTATGGCGCTGCGGATGCTGGTGCGCTCCCTGGTGATGATGGTGGTGGCGCTCATCGTGTCCTTCACCATCGAGTGGCGGCTGGCCATTCTCCTGCTCATCATCCTTCCCATTCTGGCGGTGGCGGTGGGCTTTATCATGACCAAGTGCCACAGCCTGTTCCGGGCCATGCAGGCCAAAATCGACGCCCTGAACGAGAAGGTACAGGAGAACCTGGTGGGCATCCGGGTGGTGAAGAGCTACGTCCGGGCCGACTTTGAGAAGGAAAAGTTCCGCACCGCCAACGATGAGTACACCGCCGCCGGTTTGAAGGCTGTGTTGCGCATTGTAATGCTGAACCCCATCATGATGCTCTGCATCTCCACCGGCACGGTGCTGATTCTGTATAACGGCGGCCTGCTGGTGCTGGGCGGCGAGCTGCCCATCGGCCAGCTGTCCAGCCTGCTGAACTATGTAATGATGGTACTGTCTGGGGTCATGATGGTGGCCATGACGCTGCTCCAGTACAGCCGCGCCCAGGCCTGTTCCGACCGTATCTTTGAAGTCATCGACACCGAGCCGGACATTGAGGACGGCGCGTTGGTGCAGGAACAACTGCCCCGCTCCGGCGGCAAGGTGGAGTTCCGCAACGTCTCCTTTAAGTACACGAAAACCGGCAGCGGCGACGATGTGCTGACCAATCTGGACTTCGTGGCCGAACCGGGCCAAATCGTGGCCATCGTCGGCGGCACCGGTGTGGGCAAGAGCTCCCTGGTGAACCTGATTCCCCGGTTCTACGACGTCACCGATGGCGAGGTGCTGCTGGATGACGTGAACGTGAAGGATTATCCCCTGGAGGAGCTCCGGGGCCGCATCGGCATGGTGCTGCAAAACAATGTGCTGTTCTCCGGCACCATTCGGGAGAACCTGCTGTGGGGCGACCCCAACGCCACCGAGGAGGAGATGATCCAGGCGGCCAAGGACGCCCAGGCCTACGACTTCATCATGTCCTTCCCCTACGGCTTTGACACCCACCTGAGCCAGGGCGGTGTCAACGTCTCCGGCGGGCAGAAGCAGCGGCTCTGCATCGCCCGGGCCATGCTCCGCAAGCCCTCCGTGCTGATTCTGGACGACTCCACCTCCGCTGTGGACTCCGCCACCGAGGCCCTCATCCGGGAGAGCTTCTATCACAACCTGAAGAACACCACCGTCATCCTGATTGCCCAGCGTATCTCCTCCGTCCGGGACGCGGATAAGATCATCGTGCTGGACGACGGCACCATTGCAGGCGTCGGCACCCATGAGGAACTGATGCGCTGCAACAAGATCTATCAGGAGATCTATCATTCCCAGCTGGAAGGAGGGGTCGATCATGGCTAATAACGGACCCGGAAGACGGAACAATCCGAATCCCCAGCGCCCCAAGAATATGATGGGCACCATCACCCGGCTGCTGAGCTACCTGATGAAGCGGCCTGTGATGCTGATTTCTGCCCTGCTAATGGTGGTGCTGTCCTCCCTGTGCAGCGTGGCGGCCACCTACATGATGCGCCCCATCATCAACAACCTGACCGACGCGGCGGCCAACGGCGTCTCCGAGCTGCCCGGCCTGCTGACCAGCGTATTGCAGCTGTTCCTGGTCTACCTGGTGGCGGCGGCCTGCTCCTACGGCCAGGCCAACCTGATGGCCCAGCTGGCCCAGAAGAGCTGCAACGTCCTGCGGAAAGAGCTGTTCGACCATATGCAGACCCTGCCCCTGCGGTTCTTTGACCAGCACACCCACGGTGAGCTGATGAGCCGCTTCACCAACGACGCGGACAACGTGCAGATGGCCCTAGAGCAGTCCATCGTCCAGATGCTGTCCGCAGGCATCACCTTCATTTCCATCGTGGTGATGATGATTTATCTGAGCCCCATTCTGTTCCTGATCTCCATCGTCATGCTGGTTGCCATCATCCTGGTCATCCGGGTGGTAGGCGGCAGAAGCCGCGCCTACTACCGGGAGCAGCAGGCCGCCCTGGGCGCCCTGAACGGCGACATTCAGGAGATGATCTCCGGCATGAAGGTGGTCAAAGCCTTCACCCATGAGGATGCGGCGGTGCAGGAGTTCCGTGAGCTGAACGAGAACTACCGTCAGGCGGCCTCCAGAGCCTCCTTCTACTCCAACGCCATGGGCCCCATCTCCGGCAACATCTCCAACATCGCTTATGCCATCACCGCGGCGGTGGGCGGCGCGCTGAGCATCATCGGCGGCTTCGACATCGGCGGCCTGGTCACCTACCTGACCTACTCCAAGCAGCTGTCCCAGCCTCTGAACCAGATCACCATGCAGATGAACAACATCCTGTCCGCCCTGGCCGGCGCGGAGCGCATCTTCGCCATCATGGACGAGGAGCCGGAGATCGACACCGGCAAGGTCACCCTGGTGAACGTGGTGAAGCATGAGGACGGCAGCCTGAGCCTCCACGACGGCGAGGGCCGGGTCACCCACTGGGCATGGAAGCTGCCCCAGACCGAGCGGGGCAAGCTGGTTCACCATGACGACGGCCACTGGAGCTGGGAGCCCCGGAACGGCGGCGACAATTTCCCGCTGAAGCCGGTCACCGGCACCGTCATCGGCGAGGGCGAGGACGCCTGCGAGCTGGTAGAACTGAGAGGCGACGTGCGCCTGAACAATGTGGACTTCAGCTATGTGCCGGAGAAGCAGGTGCTGTACGACCTGAGCGTCTACGCCAAGCCCGGCCAGCAGATCGCCTTCGTCGGCTCCACCGGCGCGGGCAAGACCACCATCACCAACCTGATCAACCGGTTCTACGAGATTCAGGACGGCTCCATCACCTATGACGGCATCGACATCCAGGGCATCGCCAAGGACAGCCTCCGCCGCTCCCTGGGCATCGTCCTCCAGGACACCCACCTGTTCACCGGCACCGTCATGGAGAACATCCGCTACGGCAAGCTGGACGCCACTGACGAGCAGTGCATCGCCGCCGCCAAGACGGCCAACGCCCACTCCTTCATCCGCCGCCTGCCGGAGGGCTACAACACCATGGTCACCGCCGATGGTGCGAACCTGTCCCAGGGCCAGCGGCAGCTGCTGGCCATCGCCCGGGCTGCCGTGGCAGACCCGCCGGTGATGGTGCTGGACGAGGCCACCTCCTCCATCGACACCCGTACCGAGGCGCTGATCTCCAAGGGCATGGACGCGCTGATGAAGGGGCGGAGCACCTTCGTCATCGCCCACCGGCTGTCCACCGTCCGCAACAGCGACTGCATCGCCGTGCTGGAGCTGGGCCGCATCATCGAGATCGGCTCCCACGACGAATTGATGGCGCTGAAGGGCCGGTACTATCAGCTGTACACCGGTCAGTTCCAGCTGAGCTGACGATAACACACCCCCTGATGGGCTGAGCTGTGAAGCAGCCCGCCAAAATACCCCCGCAGAGGTCAGGCAATCGCCTGCCTTTGCGGGGGTTGTGTTTTCCTCACGATTCCTTCTGCTTCTGAAGCAAACGCCTGTTTCCTTCAAGAACCTTGCCTGAGGAACCTGCCCCACCGGCGCCGGTCACACACCCTCTATCACCCGCGCCAGCACCCGGACGAAGTCCGGCAGATCCTCCAGCCTCGCCCGCTCGGAGACGCTGTGAGGGTCCAGGATGGTGGGGCCGATGCTGACGGAGGGCAGGCCCGGATGGTCGGCCAGCAGCGCGGCGGGCTCCAGGCCGACGTGTACCGCCGTCACCTCCATCTCCCGGCCGGTGACCGTTCGGTAGCAGTCCGCCACCCGGCGGGCCAGGGGGCTGTCCGTCTCCCCCTCCCAGGGGGGATAGGCGGTCTCCAGCGCTTTCGTGAAGCCGCAGCGTTCGGCGTGGAGGGCCGCGCCGTTGGCGGTGCGCTCTAAGACCACGGCGTGGCTGGCCCGGTGGAACAGGCCCACCGTCACCGTGTCCCCTCGCCAGTCAATCGTGCCCAGGTTGGTGGAGGCGGCGGGCACCGCAGGGGCGTCCTGCCGCCAGCCCAGCACCCCCAGGGGGAGGGACAGCAGGAAGTCCAGCACCGCCTGCCCGTCCCAGGGGGCGCAGACCCGGGCCGGTTGCTCCAGCGGCTCCAGGGTGTACCGCCCCGCCGGGACGGACGCGGCCAGCAGCTTTTCCAGCTTTGACGGGTCATTCAGGGAAATCACCAGCTCCCCGCCGGTGGGGATGGCGTTCATCGCCTGCCCGCCGGAGAGGGAGGCCAGCTCCCCGCCGGACTGGGCCGCCAGCGCCGCCAGCAGCCGGAGGGGGTTCTCCCGCCCTTTGCCGATGTCGGAACCGGAATGTCCGCCGGGGTAGCCGGAGAGGGTCACCCGCCAGGCCGGGAGGGGGCAGTCCACCATGGATACCTGCCGCGCCCACCGCTGGCGCACCCCGCCTGCGGAGGCCACCACACAGCGGCGGGCCGAGAAGCCGTCCACATTCACCAGATCTGCCACCCCGTCCAGCCAGTCCGGCGGCAGGGCGGCAGCGCCCTTCAACCCCGTCTCCTCCTGCACCGTCAGCAGCAGGCGGAGGGGGCCGTGGACCGTCCCCCGCTCCAGCAGCCACAGCGCCGATGCCACCCCCAGCAGGTCGTCCGCCCCCAGGGAGGAGCGCCCGTCGGAGCGGAGGAAGCCGTCCTCCACCATGCAGGTGATACCGTCCCGTTGGGGGTCGCAGCCGCTGCCGGGCTGCACGGCGCACACCATGTCCAGATGCCCCTGGATGCAGAGGGTAGGCTGTCCCTCCCGCCCCGCCGTGGCGGGCAGGTCGCAGCGGAGGTTGCCCGCCGTGTCCGTCCGGCACAGGCCCCCCAGGGCGGTCAGGCGGCGGGCGATGGTCTCCCCCAGCGGCCCCTCCCCGCCGGAAGGGTGGGGGATGGCAGACAGGGTCTGAAACAGAGCGGTGACGCCCTGGAT
>JAJPXL010000011.1 GCA_021205455.1 Clostridiales bacterium | reverse complement strand
CCACAGGTTTTGCCGTTTGTCAACGGCTTTTTTTGACTTTTTCCGGCGGTTTTCTCCACCCAGCCGTGGGTGTCAAAAGGGTGCCGCTTTTTCACTCAAAATCGGCCTGTTTTCCGCTCGGCCCTACCCCAAAACCGACACAAGGGCCGCAAACAGCGGCAGCGCGCCGATGCTCAAAAGGGTAGAAATCACCACCATTCCGGCGCCCAGTGCCTCATCATACTGATAGCGCACCGCAAACACCGACGTGACGCTGGCGCAGGGGCAGGCCGACAGCAGCACCACCACCGCGCCCACCATGCCGTTGACACCAGCCACCCGGCACAGGGCCAGCACCGCCGCCGGAATGACCAGCAGCCGCATTCCCACGGCCAGCCACATCCGCCCGTCCTTCACCGTGTCCTTCAGGCTGCTGCCCGCCATCACCATGCCAGTGATGAACATGGCCACAGGGGTGTTCACGTTGCTCAGCAGCTCGATGGGCTCCGCAAGCAAGCTCGGAATGGGAATCTGCCCAAAATAAATCACCAGGCCGATGACCATGGCGATCATGGTGGGCTTTTTCAGCACATCCAGCACGGCGGAAAGGCCGCGCCCCGCTCTGTCCCGCTCCAGCTGGCCCACGCCGACCGTCCAGACGAACAGGTTGTACACGGTGTGGAACACGCTGGCGTACAGCAGCCCTTCGCTGCCGAACAGCGCCGAAATCAGCGGAAAGCCCATGTACCCGGCGTTGCAGAAGCCCATGGCGAAGCGCATCAGCGGCGCGTCAGCGTTCTTCACCCTGGTGCAGACCAGGGCGCTGATGCCGATGCTCACCAGCAGCGCCGCCGTGCTAGCCGCCAGGGTGACGGCCAGGTTGGCTGAGATGCTGGGGTCGTACTCCGTCAGGTAGGAGTTGATGATCATGGCGGGCAGGATGACGTTCAGCAGCAGGTCGGACAGGCCGCTCCGCAGCTCCGCCTTCACCGCCCCCGCCTTCACAGCCACATAGCCCACCAGCAGCAGGAGGAACAGCACCAGCACCTGCTGGGCGGCGACGGACACCAGATCACTGCTCATGGCCGTTCTCCTCTCTCAAAAGTCTGTCGTGCCTGCGCAGGAAGTGAGTCACCATCACGGCGCAGTAGCACATGGCCAGCCCCCAGGCCATGGGGTTCGTGACAGAGATGACGGCGAAGCTGGTCAGGGCGACGGCGATGGCGGAACCGATGCTCCGGCCGATCAGCTCCGCCACGCCGGACAGCAGGGCATAGGAGCTGTACCCCATCCCCTGAAGGGTATTGCGGAAAATCATCAGCATCCCCAGCAGCAGGAACAGAGGGCTGATTAGGGTCAGATATTGCAGCGCGCCCTGGGCGGCCTCGCTGGTGGAATCCCCCAGCACCAGGGCCACAAAGGGCCGCTTGCCCACGAACAGCACCAGCCACGCCAGCACACAGTACACCACCTGAATCAGCAATCCGGCCCGAATACCCTGTTTGATACGGTCAATCCGCTTTGCGCCGAAGTTTTGCCCCACATAGGTGGCCATTGCCATACCCACGCTCTCCATGGGCAGGGTGAACATCTGGCGAATCTTCTCCCCGGTGGTCTGGGCGGCGATGGCGGTGCTGCCCAGGCTGTTGATGGCCCCCTGTAACACCACGGCACCCAGGGCGGACACCGCGTATTCAAACCCCATGGGCAGGCCCACCACACACATCCGTTTGATGTGCCGACTGGAGAACTGCCGCTCCCCCGGACGGGCGGCCACCACGTCCGTCTTGCCGTGGAGCCACCAGAGGCACAGCGCCCCGCTGAGGGCCTGGCTCAGCACGGTGGCCAGGGCCGCGCCCCGCACCCCCATCTGGAGGGGCACCATAAAGAGGTAGTCCAGCAGGATGTTGACCCCGCTGGAAATCAGCAGGAAATACAGCGGGTGGCGGGAGTCACCCACCGACCGGAGGCTGTTGGCCCCGTAATTGTAGATAATCGTCACCGGCAGCCCCAGGAAAATCACCCGTACATAGGCCAGCGCCTCCTGGAAGATGTCCTCCGGCGTCTGCACCAGGCGGAGCAGCGGCCCGGCGAACACGGTGGTCAGCACGGTCATCACCACCGCCACCGCCGCCGACAGGTACCAGCCGTTCCAGTAGTACCGGCGCAGCTCCTCCGGCTCCCCGGCCCCCCAGCTCTGGGACAGGGGGATGCCGAAGCCCACATAGGCCCCCTGGATGAACCCCAGGGTCAGGAAGTTCAGGGAGTAGGTGTCCCCCACTGCGGCCAGGGCGTCCACCCCCACGAAGCGGCCCACCATGACAGTGTCCACAAAGCTGTAGAGCTGCTGGAACAGCGTCCCCGCCACCAAGGGCAGGGCAAACAGGAGGATCTGGGTCAGCGGTCTGCCCCGGGTCAAATCCCTGGTCTGTTCGGACTTCTTCATGCGGGAACCCCCTTGTCACTTTTTCCGGAATAAATTCATTGTATATCGGTATGGTTCCCAAAGGCAAGGACGTTTCGCGGCTTTTTCGGCACAATTCGGCGCAAAAAGTTTATTCCTCCTCCAGCGCGTCCTCGATGCAGTGGATGGCGTCGGTGATGCTGTCCTGGGCCTCGGCCAGGGCGTCGCACCGCTCCTGAATCCCCTTGCTCTCCCGCTTGGACTTGCCCTGACAGGAGGCGTCCAGGGCGTCCAGCACCTCGTCCAGCTGGTCGGACAGGGCGGCCAGCTGGCCCATCGCCCAGTTCAGCCGGGCTTCCAGTTCCTTTGTCATGGCGGTTCCTCCTCAGTCGTCCTTCAGTTCCTTCCCTACATGGGGCTGGACGAACTGCTCCCTGGCGTAGCGCCACAGGGTCTCGCTGCCCTGGGGGGTGATTTCGTTCCGGGTCAGGACGTTGTGGAGATGCACCCCATGCTCCGCCCAGGATTTGCCGTCGGTGGCGTGGTTCAGCATCAGGGGCTGGAGGTTGTCCATCACCCGGGCGAACTTCGCCTCCGGGGTGGTTCTGGCCTCAAACTCCTCCCAGAGCCCCTTCATGGCCGCCCCCTGCTCCTCCGGCAGCAGGCCGAACAGCCGCTCCGCCGCCGCCTGCTCCCGCTGGGCCTGGGTGGCCTTGCCCGCCTCGTCATAGGCGTAGGTGTCCCCTGCGTCGATCTCCACCACGTCGTGGAGGAGGATCATCGTCACGGTTTTCAGCACGTCCACCGGCTCGTTGGCGTACTCCTGCAAAAGGATTGCCATCAGCGCCATATGCCAGGCGTGCTCCGCATCGTTCTCCCGCCGCTGGCCGTCGGTCAGGTAGGTCTGGCGCTGAATGAACTTCTCCTTGTCCAGCTCCAGGATGAACCGGAACTGCCGCTCCAGCCGCTGGCTGTCCCCGTCCTCCTCCGTCAGGATGGCGCTGGCCTGGCGGTACTTCTCCTGCCGCGCCAGGTCATGCTCCGTCACCCGGTCCAGGCGGGTCAGGTCGCTGTTGTGGCGGAGGTCGGCCAGCTTCACCTTCCGGGCCACGGGGTCGGCCTTGATGCGCCGCACATAGTCCAGATACGGCTCCGCCGGGTCATGGGTCAGGAGGGCCAGGGGCTCCAGCACCTGGGGCGGGAACCCCTCCGCCGCCAGGGCCTCCAGCGTCCAGTCGGTGTCCTCCACCACGTCATGGAGGAGGGCCACGGTGGTCTCCACCTCCGTGTCCATCTGCTCCGCCAGGTGCCAGGGGTGGGAGATGTAGGGGATGCCGCAGTCCTCCGTCTGGCCCTGATGGGCGGCAAAGGCCAGCTTCGCCGCCCGCTTCGTCATCGCCGTGTAAATCATACCGCCACCGTCTCCCGTTCCGCATAGGCGCAGCGGACGTTGCCGCCCACGGTCTGCACCCAGTTCTTATCCGCCTCGTGCTTGGCCTTGTCGGCGGCAATCACCGTCCGCACCCGCTGCACCGCCCGGCGGTTCAGCTGCTCCAGGGAGTCTCCGGCGAACCGGTCGGGCTGGGGGGCCTCCGGGTAGAGCCGTTTGCGCCATCCGGCCTCCAGCAGCACCGGACTGTCAAACCGCCGGATGGTGACCTCTCCGTTCAGGGCGTCCAGCCGCCGCACGTCCACCTTACCGTCCGTCACCCGCCCCACCAGCAGGTGGAAGGAGCAGTCCGTCCGGTACAGGCGGCTGTTGGCTTTGGTGGCAGGCCCCACCAGACCGCCGATGCGTTCCAGGGCGGTGGCCAGGCTCCGGTCAGGGTTGCGGAGGATGCGGGCCGCCGCCGAGGGATAGTGAATCCCGCCGAAGCTCACCAGGCCGCAGCAGCACCAGACCAGGTTCTGCTGCGGGTCAGAGAACACCTTCCGCCCGCCAAAGTGCAGCCCCAGCCTCCTGGGCTGCTGCAGGGTGATGCGGCTGTCCCCGGCCACGGAGACGCCGTTTTCGTTGGCAAAAAGACAAATGTACGACATCGCGCTTCCTCCTTTTTCTCAGCTAAAAGGGGTTTCCCACTCCCGGCCGTCCCGGAAGGCCCGTATCATGTGGGCGGTGATGGACACGTCGTCGTCCGGCACAGGCACCTCGTCCCGCCGGAACCAGCGGCCTTCCCCCAGCTCGTCCTTCTGGAGGGTGATGGTATTGTCCCCGTCCAGCTCACAGTAATAGCCCAGGGTCAGGTTGCCCTCGCTGCCCCAGGGCTGGGAACCGGCGTAGCGGATGTGCTTCACCCGCAGGCCGGTCTCCTCCAGCACCTCCCGGGCCACGCACTGCTCCGCCGTCTCGCCGATCTCCACAAATCCGGCCACCAGCACGAAATGGCTCACCGGCCGGTGGCTGGGCTGGTATCGGGTCATCAGCAGCCGGTCCCCGTCCGTCACCGCGGCAATCACCGCCGGGTTCAGCCGGGGATAGATTACGTTGCCGCATCGGGGGCAGACCATCTTCCGCTCGTCATGGCCGGGGACGGTCTCCGCGCCGCAGCAGCCGCAGAAGCGGTTCTTCCCGTACCAGTCTGCCAGGTGCATGGCGGTGAATCCCGCCAGCGCCCGGTACATGGGCCGAACATTCCGCGCCCACTGGCGGGCGTTCCGCCACACGCAGCCCCTGGCCCCCAGCATCGCCAGCTCCGTCAGGCAGAGGAAGTACCGCTCGTCGCCCGCCTCGAACAGGTACCGGTACTCCGCATCGGTCATGTGAGGCAGCTCCCAGCGCATGGGCAGCTCCCCCGCCTCGTTCACCAGCACATCCGGCCCCTTCCGGAGGTAAATCCGGTCCTCCGGGTTGGGCTGGATGTCCCGCCAGGCGTTGGAGAATTGCGCGCCCTCCAAATCCTGAATCATCGTGATTCGCTCCTTCCCGTTTGGTTTTTACTGTCCTTATTGTACTAAACTTGGGGCGGCAATGCAATTCTTTTTTGCGGGGCGAGGGTGGGGAGTGTGCGTCTGGCTGGTTTCTCCTTAGATGAGGTTCCTGCAAGGAACTGCCGTGGTTGCCCTTTCGGCGGGCTTGGTTTCCTTAGATGAAGTTCGTTATAGAGACTTCGTCCGGTCTTCCCTTGCCAGGGAAGCGGGGG
Organism: Clostridiales bacterium; assembly: GCA_021205455.1. Lineage (GTDB taxonomy): Bacteria > Bacillota > Clostridia > Oscillospirales > Oscillospiraceae > Onthomonas. Next base: position 31 of record JAJPXL010000011.1, on the reverse strand, counting down.
CCTGCTTTTCTCGCTCCGCCGAGAAAAGCAG